>DAOLFJ010000477.1:0-2649 GCA_035326365.1 Saprospiraceae bacterium
ATGAATTTTTGCATGAGATAATTCTCTTCGTTAGTACATCTAGCTGACGAAATCCCAGCAATAGCATCAGGTCCATGTTCATTTTTTATTCGTAAAAGATTGTCTGCAATAAAAGCATAAGCTTCATCCCATGTTGCGGGAATCAATTCTCCATTTCTTCTGATCAATGGAGTGGTAATTCTGTCTGGATGATTATAAAATGAAAAAGCAAATCTGCCTTTCAGACAAGTATGACCTTGATTTACTTCGGCATCGTATGGCGCTCGGATAGATTTTACTTTATCATTCACCACAGAAACTTCAAGATTACATCCTACGCCACAATAAGTACAAACAGTTCTTACTTTTTTGTCAACTGCCACAGACTTGGATTCGAAGACATCCGAAATGGCTGATGTAGGGCAAGCTTGTGCACAAGCGCCACAAGAGACGCAATCTGATTCAAAAAAGCTAGTATCATTTCCTTTAATAATCTTTGCATCAAATCCTCTACCTGACATACTTAATACCAATTCTCCTTGTACTTCATCACATGCGCGTACACATCGATAGCAATTTATGCATTTGGAAAGATCCATGGTCATGTAAGGATGACTGAGGTCTTTAGTACGATCAAGATGGTTTTTACCTTGTGGATATCTCACATCTCGTATACCGACACGTGCAGCTACCGTTTGTAACTCACAATTATTATTGACTTCACAAGTAAGGCAATCGAGTGGATGGTCGGTAAGTACAAGTTCAATAATATTTTTACGTAGTTTTTTAATTTTATCACTGTCTGTATATATATAACTTCCTGGTATCACCGGAGTATGGCATGAAGCTTGGGTTTTAAGTGGTCCGTCTTCAGTTAGTCCCACTTCGACGCTACAAACCCTACATGATCCAAAAGGCTCTAGATTGGACACATCGCATAAGGTAGGGATGGCATCTTTTGATTTATGCCTTTTTATAAATGAAAGTATGGTTTCACCCGGCTGAAAGTCATGTGGATGACCATTAATATAGGCAATTGTTGAAATCTTATTGTATGTCATGTGGCTATGATTAACAAGTAAAGTATAAAATTAACTGAAAAAAATATAATGGGCACAAATTTGGGTAGGAAATTTTTTAAAATCTGGCCTTAAGTAAGAATTTTTTAATTTAGTGGTTTCCTGTTTTCAATTTTTAAATCGTGTAATAATTTGTTATAGTGTTGATAATCAATACTGTATGATATATATGCAAAAAGTGTAATATCAAAATATTTTGTTAAATATTTGTTTATCCGATACCTAATGACTTATTTTGCGTCTTCATAGCAAACAATAAGTTAAAATGTCACAAATTGCAGAGAAAGTAAGAAAAATCATCATCGACAAATTAGGTGTAGATGAGTCAGAAGTAACTAATGAAGCGAGCTTCACAAATGATCTAGGTGCAGATTCTTTGGATACTGTAGAATTGATCATGGAGTTCGAAAAAGAGTTTGACGTATCAATTCCTGATGATCAAGCTGAGAAAATCCAAACAGTGGGTCAAGCAATTGACTTTCTAGAGGCTAGTAAGGCGTAAGATTATTTTTCGAAAGTATAGGAATCCACAAAGGCTATTGTTTTTGTGGATTTTTTTTTCTGTCGAAAAATAGGATTTAAAATCTGATGATTTTAAGTTAATTATTTTTCCATGTCGTAAATTTGAATTTTTTAAGAAATTTATTTTATAATATAAATTTACTAGTCTTTTCATAAAATAGTAGAGATATAGGTATTATATTTTTACTTTTGCCTGAAATTGTCGAATTTTGACCCTAATTTTTAAGTTATTTTTATGAGACGAGTTGTTATAACAGGTATAGGTGCTCTAACACCCATTGGCAATACCTACCAAGAATATATAAATGGACTTAGAAGTGGTATTAGTGGCGCTGGCCCTATTACACGATTTGACGCATCACAATTTAAAGTTAAATTTGCTTGTGAGTTAAAAAACTTTGACGTAGAGAAATTTATTCCCCGCAAAGATGCAAGAAGATTAGACCCATTTGCCCAATATGCTTTAGTTGTTGCCGATGAAGCTATGCAAATGTCTGGCCTTGATCTTAATACCATCGACCTTGATAGGGCAGGTGTAGTTTGGGGAAGTGGTATAGGTGGTTTTGAAACAATAGAACATGATATAACAGAAGCAGCACTTTGGAATGGAGAACCTAGGTATAGTCCATTTCTTATACCAAAATTAATAGCCGACATTGCTCCTGGACATATTTCAATCAAATATGGTTTCCGTGGCATTAATTATGCAACTGTTTCAGCATGTGCATCTTCTACCCACTCAGTAATAGCATCATTTGATTATATACGCATGGGTAGAGCTGACATAATGATCACGGGTGGTTCAGAAGCAGCTATTACCAAAGCAAGCGTAGGTGGTTTTGCATCTATGAAAGCCATGTCTGAAAGAAACGACAGCCCAGAGACAGCAAGTAGACCTTTTGACAAAGATCGTGATGGGTTTGTCCTAGGCGAAGGAGCGGGTGCATTGATCCTGGAAGAGTTAGAACATGCTAAAAAACGAGGAGCAACGATTTATGGTGAAGTTGTAGGTGCAGGAATGACAGCTGATGCTTACCATATGACGGCGCCACATCCAGAAGGTATCGGT
>DAOLFJ010000478.1:0-2648 GCA_035326365.1 Saprospiraceae bacterium
GCACCGATCATTCCTATGATAAACCAAGACAATAGGTGTACATTCGAAATTGTAGATACAGACTTTATAGGAACAGAACAGTTTTTATTTTTTGTGGTAGATGGAGCGTTTCCAAATTGTCTGAGGGACACGACGTCGGTGAGTCTTTGTATAGTGGAAGATGAAATGGATTTATTTACCTATTATCGAGATTCAGATGGTGATGGACTAGGAGATCCTAATGATTCTATTACTTCATGTTTGATCATACCCGATGGCTATGTGGATAATGATGATGACTGCAATGATATCCAAGTCCAAGACCCTTTGATTGGGATTTCGGTAGCAGAAAATTCTAGTTTTGCAGCTGATGATGGTATTGTGTGCAATGGAGCGATTGTTAATATAGATGCATCAGGAGGAAGTAATTATCAATGGAGTTCAGGACAGACGACGTCAAGTATTACGGCTGTTATCAATGCTGATTCGACATTTTATGTGACAGTGACTTTCCCGTCTGGATGTAAGGGTGTAGCTTCTATTGACATCATTAAAGTCGTCAAGATAGTTACCACTTCAGCTGATAGTGGATTGGGAAGTTTAAGGAGTGTAGTAGGTTGTGCTGTAGATGGCGACACCATCACTTACGATCAGCCTAGTGTGAATATGTCCAATCTTATTGCAGCAATACCTGTGGAACATTCGATTGCTATCCATGGACTTAGTGGTGTAGAGCGACCAGTTATTTTTATTGATTTTGGACTAGCTACGCATGGTTTGATGATATCCGCAGGAAAAACACTGACACTCAAAGACATCGATATTACTACACAAAATCATCAGTCACAGGCATTACTTATGGGTAGTGGGTTTATCCATATAGAAGGTATTGTTGAGATAAAATAAGTGTAAAGCTCTGTTGGTTTCATTGGTCAGATAATAACTTTAAATTACCAATCTGAGATAATTGTTTGAAGGTATTATCTTAAATGACAATTATTGGGAAAAGTTGTTAACCATATAGGTATTGCATAAGTTGGTTGACGAAATAATGAAATTTTTTAAAGCCATTTTATAGGATATTGATGTATGTTAAAAAAGAATATCATGTCCTACAGAGATTGTAAGTATTTATTCAATTGAACTGAAATATGGAATTAAAAATCAGTCCATTGTTATATTGGATTACATTTTGATTGTCTATTTCACGGCCTAGTTGAACAGTTTGGTTTATAAAACCGGCTTCTATTCTGAATAATGGACTGAATCGATACCCTAATAAAATACCTATTCTATTTTGGTCAAAGATGTTTTCTCCTACATTTCTGCCAAATCCTATCAAGATTTCATCATAAATTGCAACATATGGTGTATGGTCAGTTATTTCCTTCCCTTTTAATGGAAACTGAAGCCTAAACATATATCGTCCCCTATTCAAAAATGGGAATTCGTCTTCTTTCGAAATTTGTGCACTACTATACCTACCGACCCATCTTTGCTCTAACATAAATCTGTGTGACAGATCAAAAATACCGATTTTATCAGTAAGTGTAATCATTTGATAGCTTCGATGCTCTGTAAAATCCCTCCCTAGACCATTGATAGGTATGTCGCCATACGCAAATGTTTCTACCCAAGCGTATCCCAATCTTATCTGTGTATTTGGATGTATTTGGTAATTTATACCTGTACGCAACAAACTTTGCTGCCACTCAGAGATTAGTGCATCTCTTCTCCATTGGTACTCAGTATGTAAACTGAATTTATCACCCAACTTTACAGTACCGAAAAAATTGTACCAACCTATAGTATTCCTATCATTCAGTCGAGTATTTTGAGCATTACAAACAATAATAGAAGTCGTAAATATTATGATACTAAATAGAACGGTTTTCATTGGATTATAATTTATTGATATAAAAAATGGGCTGAATCTTAATAGAAACAACCCACTTTTCATTTAATTTGTTTCAGGTGTAAATGGAAGAGCGGATTTGTGGACGATGATCCTGAGCTTTCCGTCACTTCCTTTTTTGAATACCCAAGTTTTGTCTACCATTACTTCATTACCTTCTTTGTCAGTTACCCATACATTTCCCATCGTAATGGCAACCGAACCGTATATTTGGATACCTTGATTGGCATCACCTGCATTATCATATCTTGCTTTTACCCATGGTTTTAATGCAAAACCCTTATCAGTAGGATAATCGGGATCTCCACCGACAAAATATGCTAGAGCACCTTTTTTATCATTTCTAAATGTTTGTTCACCATAGGCAAGAGTAGGTTTGAAAAACACTTTACCTTGGTCATAATTATAAGCTTCAGACAGGACTTTTTCAGCGTAACCCTTATAATCTCCACCTTCTTCTTTCAGTTTTCCTATCTGTACTAATGCATCACACCATGCTTGTTGTGCAGCATTTACTTCATCATAGGTGATCACCGTTTGAGCACCTTCTTCTACATACATAAGACCTAATTCGTCTATCACTTTTTGGACACTATCGTTTGTATTTGCGATAGCTTGCTCTGCTTCTTTTTTTACTTCTGTGCAAGATGATAATAAGATTCCCGAAAGGAATAGCCCTAAAAACAATTTTTTGTTCATATGAAAATTATATTTTGTGTTTGCCTACTTCTTAAAACGGTGTTCGGCGTTTCCG
>DAOLFJ010000108.1:0-13275 GCA_035326365.1 Saprospiraceae bacterium
GGATTATTTAATTAACCTGTGTAGCTATTTTAGGACGAGACAAGGACGAGACAAGTAAAGAGTTGTCCCGACATTGTCCCGACCTTCTTCCGACCTTCTCCCGACGTTGTCCCGACGTTGTCCCGATGGAACAAAGTAGGAACTCCGTGTGTACTCCATAGGAACTCCATAGAAACTTAAGGGAAACACCCACCACATTCCCAAAGTACACACAGAATAGTCCTGTGCGTTAAGCTTTGTTATTAAATTCTTAGAGTATGAACCGATGTATTTAACCTGGTTTATGCATTAGAATTCGTAATGAGAATATAAATTGCAATAAATCAGCAACTTATATTCGAAAAGCATAGCACCGCTATGGTTACAGAAGATAAGTTGGCGTAGCTTCTGATTTGCAGCAAGTTAGCTTCGTAATAGATTTTATAATGCATAATTCAGGTTAAACTAAGGCAAACATTAGTCATACAAGTTTACAAACCTATCAAAATTAAAATCCAATTTTTGTAATCCTTTTTTGAATTTTGTTGTTTCACAGGAAAGTATTTAAAAAATGGTGTTTTTGTATATAGCAATAGTAATGGCAACTGTATTAGGGATGGAGTTTGTTGCTTGGTTTGCACACAAGTATCTGATGCATGGTTGGTTATGGGTATGGCACGAAGATCACCACAAACCACACTACGAAAAAGAAGGTTTTTTCGAAAAAAACGACCTGTTCTTTTTGGTATTTGCACTGCCTAGTATGTCTTGTTACATTATAGGATCATTGTTTGCAGACTATAGATGGGTATTGTTTATAGGTATTGGTATTTCTATTTATGGACTGATCTACTTTTTAATACATGACGTGTACATACATCAACGATTCAAATGGTTCAGACAACTAGACAACAAATATAGTCGAGCAATCTTGAGAGCGCACGGCGCCCATCATGCCAAAACTCAAAAAGAAGACGGTGAGTCATTCGGTCTTTTGATCGTAAACCCAAAGTATTTCCAAAGTAGAAAACAATCTCAAGCTTAATTTTTTTGTTTAATGTTGAATTGTATATTGTTAAAGGGAAGCCTAGATAAGCTTAGCGTCTTCGTTAAGCTAGGATTAGTGTAAACGTCTCGCTTTTATACTAAGTCTTAACCTAAGTCTCAACCTTAACCTAAGTCTCAACCTTAATCTCAACCTTAACCTTAATCTTAATCTCAACCTTAATCTAAAGCCATCTGTAACATTTGTTGCGCCATCATAAGGTGACTTTCTTTAACTTTGCACCTTAAATGTCGGAGTATGTCTTTTAAAATATTAATTCCTGTTTTTTATTTATTGAGTCTTAGTATCGGCTGTAGCCAATATCCATTGTCAGGACATATAGACATGTCTCAATCTGAGATGAAACCTATGTTATATCTCATAGACCCAATAAGCTTTGGCGCCCTAGTATCTTCCTATGAAGGGAAAGTTATAGATTCTGCATTCATAGATGATAAGGGAAATTTCAGCTTTGACAAAATGCCCCGATTCGAAACTACAAAAATGTACATGCTCACCATCCAAAATCCAAATGAAAAATATCCCACTAAGTTAGAAAATGATCAAATAGATAAGTCCAATTATATACCTTTTTTATACAGAAACGGCGAAAATGTTATCATTCACACTACGGCTGACCACCTACTAAAAGATGCAGTGATAACTGGCACCACAAAACAGAATGATGATATCATGCACCTTATCAAAAATAGGTATCAACTGCAAAAAGAATTTTTGAAACTTGAAGTTGAAATAAACGAATCCAACTTATTGGAACATGAAAAAGCATTGTATAATTACCAAAAAGCACTCATGGCTTCAGTAGCCAATAGTTCAGATGTTGCTATCCATGCGCTCGCATTACGATGGGTAAGTCCGAATGGAGATTACGAGCGCATCCCGGAACTAGTGAAAAAAACATGTGAAAAACTTAAACAATCTGATCCTAACCACCCTTGGGCCCTTCAGATATGTAAAAAATCGGCTACACTACCCTTAGCTCATGGAGATATATTGCCAGATTATCCACTTCCCATGATGAATAGAGATACGGTATCGTTGCATAAATTACTAGGAGCTAAGCTGACGCTGATAGATTTATGGGCATCTTGGTGTGCACCATGCAGACATGAAAACAAAAGTACTCTAGTGCCGTTGTGGGACGAATTCCATACGGATGGATTTCAAATCATAGCTTATGCCTTGGACGCTAGTGAGAAAGGTTGGAAAAATGCCATAGACAAAGATGGTGCCAATAGGTGGCCACACGCTTCTCACCTGAATGGCGATGACTCTCCGTTTTTTAAGACATTAAAGATATCTACCATTCCTGCCAATTATCTCATTGACGAGAAAGGTATCATCCTTGCAAAAAACCTGCATGGCGATGAATTGCAAAATTGGGTATCGGATTATATGAAAAAGTAAGCACCTTGGTAAACGTATTTGCACGCAGTGATGTGAACCAGAATATATTGATACTGTTTTAATGTCCCTGATCAGTTTAGCGAAAACACTAAGCTAACATTGTAAAAGCCTCACGCTTTTTTCCATCTTTCTCAACCTCAATTTCAACCTTAGTCTCAACCTTAACCTTAACCTAAGTCTCAACCTTAGCCTCAACCTTAGTCTCAACCTTAATCTCAACCTCAATCTCTCACATCATCATGTGACACACAAAAGAAGTAAATCATAAGATTTATAACTATTTTTGCCCATAATTAATGCAAGGATAATGGGCAATAAGATAAGGGTGGCTATTTACGAAGATAATGGTGGATTAAGAGAGATCTTGGCATCGATCATCAGAGAGTCAGAGGAGTTTGAGTTAGCAGGAGAGTTTGGCCATTGTCTTGATGTTGTGCAGAATACTAAGGCTTTTGCGCCTGAAGTAATCATCATGGATATAGATATGCCGGGCCGCACAGGTATAGAAGGTGTTATGGAGTTAAAGTCGCATTACCCTGAGGTTGAAGTCATCATGAATACTGTGTTCGATGACGATGATCGCATATTTAATGCATTAAAAGCGGGAGCCACAGGTTACTTACTCAAAAAAAATTCTCTCGCTACTTTATTGACCGCGATTAAGGATGTTAAAAATGGTGGCGCGCCTATCAGTCCTTCGATAGCAAGGAAAGTGTTGCAATTACCGTTTGCCGCAGGTAAAGGGTCAGAGTCTACTTACAATCTTTCTGAACGAGAAGTAGAAATATTAAAGCATTTGTCCAAAGGGCTTAGTTACAAAATGGTAGCAGGAGAGATGATCATCAGTATAGATACAGTACGTACATATGTCAAGCGAATTTACGAAAAATTACACGTTCATTCTGTCACAGAAGCGGTTCATAAGGTTTTTATTGAAAAAAAGAATTAGCTTTATTCCTTCTTTTTAATCCAATAATAATGTCATCGATGTCTTGACCCTAAAAAACCTTCATATTGCCTTAGTTTTGAGTATCTGTGTTTTTTTGTCCTTCCAAAAAACATCAGGTCAAGCTATGCAAAATGCTGTAATCTTTGATCATTATGGATCTCCACAAGGTTTTAATGCTTCACAAGCGTTATGCCTAGAGAAAACAAATGATGGATTCCTGTGGATAGGAACAGAACAAGGTTTATTGAGATATGATGGTCATAAGTTTAAGTCATTTAGATCAGATCCATTTGATACGACCACCATTACATCCAACTATATCAGACAAATGCAGGAGGATAAACATGGTCGTTTATGGATCACTGCTTTGCCTGAGCTAAATATTTTTGATACCAAAACCAGCAAATTTCAGAAAGTAATAATACCAAAAGATATCGACAATCAAAAAAAATTAGATATCAGGTGTTTGTTTTATGACGATAAAAATGACGTCATGTGGTTAGGTACTAACAAAGGCTTGCTGTATTCTCATGGCAAAGATGTGCAATTAAGACAAGAGATAATTCCTGACAAGACTATAGCTTCTGGAATTTATGATATGGTGATTGATGATAATGGTGTTATTTGGATAGCTGCAAATGACGGGTTGTGGCAATATGATACACAAAACTGTATTGTCAAAAATTTCCATCGACCTGGGCTTAATCCAAAAATTCAATACGATGATGGATTTTTAAGTCTATATTATGACAAGAAGAATAAGATTATTTGGGTTGGCAGTTGGGTGAGCGGTTTGATGAGGTTTGACATTAGTACACAGACAATGACTGCTTTTACTTTCGCAGATAAAACTAAAATACAAAATGGAGTAATAGCTATAAATCAATCGGGAATAAAGGGAGAAGAAAATATTTTATGGATAGGTACCACAGACGGTGTCAAAACATTTGATACTTCAACCAATCAATTTAGACATTACAAAGCTTCAAACCTTGATGATATCAAAGGATTATCTGGTGCGGGATTTTGTTTTGAGCCCACAGCATCAGAAGGTATGTGGATCGGTACATATAGCGGACTTCATAGGTATGATCCGTTCAAACAAAATGTAAAAGTGATAGATTTACCTTTACCGGAAAGCCAATACGATTGGGAATTAGGAGGCATCAGTTTTGAAAAAGATAGTCAGCTAGATAGTATCTTTTGGTTTGGAGTAGGGTACGAATCGTTTTTTAGATATGATATCATTAATAAAAAATTAGCTACTATTCCGCCTTTATTAATACCATATTGTGTTAAAGCCCAACCATATCTTTCATACATTGATACTAAAAATATTTTGTGGCTTTCTTCAGAATTGAAAGGATTCATAGGCTACGATTTGACAGAAAATAAGCTAGTCCATCCTAATTTCAATATTGGTAAAAATAAAAAACCAAAGATTCTTAAAATTTTGGAAGATTCGCAGCGTAATCTTTATTTAGGAACTGCAAGTGGAATGTTTAAATATGATCGTGAGCGAAATGAAATTATTGAAGTTAAAGAAATTCGAAGATTTTTAGATAAGCACAAACTCTCAGATTTTACTTTCAGATTTACTGTAGATGCAAAAGGAAAATTATGGTTATTTTCTACACAGAAATATGAAGAAGAAGACGCAATGTTTAGCTTTGATCCACTAACAAAAGACATAAAGTTGTTTACACAGGACAAGTATCCGGTACTTAAGCGATTAAAATCCCTAGAATCTATAGCAAGTATCTCTACAGATAAACTGATGATCACATCGTTTAATGGATTTTGTGTAGTCAATATCGCTACACCTTCTCTAACTTTTGAACTCTTTGAGACTTACAAAGAAAAGCCATTGGGAGTTTTTGGCAAAATCGTCACCGATGGTAGAGGCTACGTTTGGATGTCATCAGAGAAAGGTGTCACTAGGTTTGATCACCGAACTAATGCTATCACCCATTTTACATATCTAAATTCTAATGTAGGGAACGCTCACCAGCCAGAAATTTTTATTTCTCAGAAGACAAAAAACCTTTATATTTGTCAAAACATGGCTTTAAATGCCATAAATATTGATCTTCTGATAATGGCAAAACCGGGTAAGGTCATACTGTCAGATATGAAAATCGTCAATTTCCATACAGACGAGATACCCGATTCAGGACATAGATTGAACTTGCGTCATGATCAAAATAATATTGATTTATATTTTTCCAATTTGAGTTTTACAAATTCTCAAGACAATACTTATCAATATCAGATCGTAGGTAATGAGCATAAGTGGATACCAATGACCGAAAATCACCTAAAATTTGATAATCTTGGTTATGGACACTATTTGCTTAAAGTAAAGGCTGAAAATAGTTTTGGATTAGAAAGTCCTAATGAGTTTTTACTTTTTATAGACATTGCGCCTCCTTTTTGGAGGACATGGTGGTTTAATGCAATGATTATATCATTAATTTCATTTGTAATCTTTAGTTTCTTCAAGTATAGAGATTTGCAAAGGGAAAAATTGGAGAAACTCCGACACAATATAGCGCGTGATTTGCATGATGATATGGGTAGTACGCTCTCCCATATTCGGATGATGAGTGAGCGTGAAGCCATGAGAAGCGCATCCAATCCATCATTTCAAAACATAGCTGACAAAACAGCTGAAGTCATGAGCAACATGACAGAAATCATCTGGAGTATTAATCCTAGAAATGATAGTCTGAAAAATATCATTGGCAAAATTCAAGAGTTTGCTATCGATACTTTGGAGCCATTGGGCATAGAAATAGTTTTTGATGTGGATGATGTACCCAATAGTATTAAATTAAACCCTGAAAATCGTAGACATTTCTATCTTATCTTTAAAGAGTCTATCAACAACACCGCAAAATATAGTAAGGCTAGCGAAGTATGTTTTGCTTTCAAACTTGAAAAAGGAAAAATGATAGCCAAATTTTCAGATAATGGATTGGGATTTGATCCTTTACTCATTTCTAAAGGCAATGGTTTGAAAAATATGGCTAGTAGGGCGCAAGCATTGCGTGGAGAAATTGATATTGAAACAACAAATAATGGAACAACCATTTCACTAATCTTAAAAAGTTAAGTATGTATAACAAAAGTTATATAGATTTGTACGAATAAAATTTGAAATTTTGCACGATCAAATCTTAAGAAACCCCAAACCATATTTTTAAACCAAATAATTTTGACATTCATTAGTAACCTTTTCAAATTCATTGGTATGAAATGCTTTAAATCCATTATATTTTGCTTATTCTTGATGCTATGTTTCCAACATATTTTGTTTTCTCAGGGGCCTACAGAAGAAGCAGAGGGTAACTTACCAAAATTAAAAGCACTTTCTCCACATTTTTTAGAAGTAAATATGAGAGATGTTCATGCTTTTTGGTCACAAAACAGTTCTGTATCACGCACTACAGATCGATGGGAAAGTTTAGGACCGATAGAAGTGATATCATCTGAAGGATTGGATTTTTATGTTTCAGGTAGAGTGAAATATATAGATTATGTGAATAAAAATTTGGTGAGGTTTGTGAGCGCCAGTGGTGGACTATTCGATGCACAAAAGAAGGATGGAAAATGGGATATCAAGAACATCTCTAGTCATGCTGTTACTACAACTTGGGGAGGCGCTTCAGATACATCACCATTTGATCATGATTATATTCTTTATGGGACAGGTGACCATATATACCGCAGAGGTACTGGTTTATGGAAGACCATGGATGCAGGTATCACTTGGCAAAGGATCGATCTTCCAGATGCTAAGTATTTTCATGATGTAAAATTCAGTAATAAACCTGGAAAAATATGGGCAGGTGGCAATGGTCTTTATTCATCAGATGATAATGGGACTACCTGGAAGACACATAGGTTTGGAGATTTTTCGTCAGTCGTGATAGACCCAAACAAACCAGATACAGCCTTTATTAGTGATTTTGCTAAAGGTATTTTTAGGACCTTTGATGGCGGTACTACGTGGACTAAACTTACCAATGGGCTCCCTTCAGATAATTTTAATAGGATTGAACTCACTATTTGTGACCAACAACCCAACGTACTTTATGCATGGATTTGTAATGAATTAAATGCCACAAAAGGAGTTTGGAAAACAATAGATCATGGCGAAAACTGGACAGAATGTATCGTGCTTAATTCAAATTATGAACCTGTTGATAACATACATTTGAAGTCAGGGGACTTCCATTCTACCATCAGTGTATCACCTACAAATCCCGATAAAGTGCTCATAGGTGGGTTTTGGTATGCCGTTACCGACAACGGAGAGATATTCATAGGCCCTAATAGTGGTTCTCATGTAGATTATCACTATGCCACATGGGATGATGAAGGGGAGACCATCTTTATGGCTACCGATGGAGGCGTAAGTTATATGGATTTTGATGAAATCACCATTTTCGAAGATAATGTTGAGAAGTTACAGACAGATCTGATCAAAGTACCGACTTTACAATTTGTTAGCGTGTCCACAGGCAAAAAGTCAGAATTTATAGTAGGTGGCACCCAAGATAATGGCTTTATTTTTTACCATTCAGACAGAGATAAGTGGTTTTATAGTGTAGGAGATGGAGGCGATGTCTCAGCACATTATGAAGCAAATCATGCATTTCATGGTACAGGAGGAGTATATGAGGGATTACTTACCTTTAGAAACAAAGGTAAATTTACAGATAATACGGATGACTTTTACGATATTAATATGGGACTAAAACTTAGTGGTGAATGGTTCAGACGTGTGGGCAACTCCTATAGTGCAGATATCATTCTATTTACACAGACAGATCATCATTTTTATTATTCGACTACTTTGGGTTTGGAATGGATACCATATGAAGTTCCTACTTTTGATGTAGGTTCCATTAATGCAATGTGTAGTCCACATGACCCTAATCCCATAGTATTTGTTTCTGGCAATGGAAGTCCAGCTACATCCATCATGAAGGTAGATTTGACGAAACTTACTCATGAATTTGTCTCAGAAGGCTTGCCCATCCAAAAAAACATCTCTTGGCCACAAGTGTACACCAGCCCTTCGCCCAACCTAAAACACAAAGTGTACACATTTATACATGCTCCTAATGGACATAACCCAAGTGCCAAAATATTTACGTCTGAAGTCGCATCTATAAATTGGGTCAATATCACCGGAAATTTACCTGATATACATATCACTAGTATGTTTGTACATCCGGATGATGAAAATTTTATTTTGGTAGGATCAGATGGATTTGGAGTTTTTGCCACCAAAGATGGTGGTAAAAATTGGAACCCTTATAATACTGATCTGCCACAAGGATGTCTGATCACTGACTTTGACTACCAAATACAAGGAGGAAAACTGTATGTCATCATGGCTACTTATGGCAATGGCCTCTATAGATCAGAACTTTCTCCCAATCCAGTCCAAACGGTGGATCCAAATCAAGAAAACTATAGTATGACCATCCATACCAGTGGAGACGTAGCTAGAATTTTTCTGCCAACTGCCATCAATAATGATGTCAATATACACTTATTGGACATGAAAGGTAACTTCATAGCTAATTTAAGTCGTATAACTTTTCTTAGTGAACATATTTTGGAGACAGCTTTGCCTACACTGCCTGCAGGTGTATATATTTTTAATGTAAGGTCTGGGACGAAAAATTACTCGCAAAAGGTTGTGAAAATACAGTAGAAGTATGTTTGCAAATTTCTTAGTTGCTCTTCAATTATTTTTGTAAATTTCAGCAGACCATAATTTATTTGTGATTAGCAGGATTGGATAAAAGTCATAACGATGCTTTAATATACTTTTGATCTAAAATATCATAATATGGACAAGCAAAGTATATGCGATTCAAAATATTTTCCTGCAATGATTACGATAATAGTCATTGGCATGTTATTCCAAATTATCAGGGCTGGCATTGATTTTGGTCAATGGCTATACACAATCATCCATTAAAAATTTTCAGATCAAATCAAATATTGTATTTGGTAGAAGTTAATGGTTTGTCTATCTATTAAATAAAGCTTCAAAGGTTTGATTTTATAACTTTGAAACTTGTAAACTTTCAAACAATTAATTCTAAATTTTATGCATAGATTTTTCACCAGCTTTTTACTTGTATGGCTAAGTACTTTCTCTGTTTTTGCGCAGACCACATATTCGATTTCTGGTATGATCACGGATGACAAAAACTCTGGTGTTGATTTAGTTTTGGTCACATTGATGACCGAAAAAGATTCTATACTCAAAGTGACGTATACGGACCAAGATGGAAGCTTTATGTTTAACTCCATTTCAGAAGGCAAGTATAAAATCAATGCTTCAATTTTAGGTTTTGAGAACTTACAGAAAACAATCGAAGTTTCAGGTGTAAATAATCAAATCAAATTGGAGACATTGATTTTGTCCATTAATGCTTTGCTTATAGACGCAGTGACGATAACAGCCAAAACACCTTATATTGAGCGTAAAATAGATCGCACCGTTGTTAATGTGGATGCATTGATCGCCAATGCTGGCAGTAATGCCCTCGAAGCGCTAGAACGAGCACCAGGCATTTCTTTGGATCAGAATGGCAACATCAAACTAAAAGGTAGATCTGGGGTAACAGTTTTTATAGATGATAAACCTACCTATATTGCGGGGGCAGAATTAGAAAATTATTTAAAATCACTACCTGCTTCTTCGATCAAACAAATAGAAATTATGCCAAATCCACCTGCAAAATATGAAGCTGCTGGCAATTCAGGTGTAATTAATATCATCACTAAAAGGACCAAAACTTATGGCTTCAATGGTAACACAGTCATTAGTCTACAGCAAGGTAGGTACACAAGAAGTAACAATAGTTTGAACCTTAATTTTAATAAAAACAAAGTAAGCCTTTATGCCAATATCAATGGAGGATTTAGAAATAGTTTTCAAGATTTAAACATTAATAGATATTACAAAAATCAACAAAACATTAGGACTTCTTCGTTTTCACAAAATTCGTTTATAGTCAAAGATGGTCAATCTGGAAATGTAAAATTAGGATTAGATTACTTCATCTCTGAGAAAACGACTCTAGGATTTTCTGCCAAAGGTCTACTTAGTAATGCTGGAGATCAAACAGACAATACGGCATTTGTCAGAGATGCTGAGAATAATACATTAAATAGAGTTTTGGCAGATAATAATACAAAAAATACATTTAATAATGGAACATTTAATGTCTATATCAAGCAATTATTAGATACCTTAGGAACTGTCATCACCTTTGATGCGGACTATGTAAAGTATATTTCTGGTAGCGATCAGTTGTTCAATAATTTTATTTACAACAATGCTGATGTCCTTACTTATGCCGATATCATAAATGGTGAGATTCCTTCTGAGATAAGCATTTTTGCTGCAAAAACAGACTACACTAAACCATTAAATGCTACGTCAAAAATTGAAGTAGGTCTAAAATCTGCCTTTACTCAAACGGACAACCAAGCCATTTACACAAATACTATTGATGGCGTCACACTCCCTGATTATGGCCTGAGCAATAAGTTTTTGTATGATGAATGGATTCACGCCGGCTATATCAATTATAATAAAAAACTAGGCAAAATAGATCTCCAGTTGGGATTGAGAGCCGAAACTACAAAACTCAAAGGGAGACAACTCGGAAATGAAGTACAACCTGATACAAGTTTTACCCGTACTTATACAAATTTGTTTCCTACTTTTTATGCTTCCTATCAAGCAGATTCATTGGGTAATCAGGTATGGGGATTTTCTTTTGGCAGAAGGATTGATAGACCGTTTTTTCAAGATTTAAATCCATTTATAAGTCCATTGGACAAGTTTACCTTTTATGGTGGTAATCCATCATTATTGCCTACTTATGCAAATAATTTTTCACTTACACACACATATAAAAATAGGGTAAATACATCTTTCAATTATAGTTTAACTACAGATGGTATCAATGAAACATTAGAAATCAGAGAAGGTATTTATTATAGTCGTCCTGGCAATATATCTACAAATCACACACTGTCTTTATCTGTAGACGCATCGACTGACATCACTAAATGGTACCGTCTTAATACTTACATTGAATTAGGACATCAGATTTTTGAAAGTAATCTATATACAGAACAACTCGATACTTCAGGTACTTATTTTGCTGCGAATGTGACCAATAGTTTTCAGCTTGGAAAGGGATGGAATGCAGATATACGAGGTGATTATCAAAGCAATATAGTGTATGCACAGTTGCTTATAAAGAGTTTCGGCACGCTCAATCTTGGCATTCAAAAGAAAATCCTGAATGATAAAGGAAGCTTGAAATTAAGCATAAATGATATTTTATACACTCGTAGAGCCGATGGAATTATCAATAATCTAAAAGATACAGATGCTGATTGGAATAGTAGGCTTGATACGAGGTCTGCTACGATTGCGTTTTCTTATCGATTCGGAAGGTCCACTTCTAATAAACCGAAATATACAGGCTCAGGCTCAGACAGCGAGCAACGAAGAGTAAAAGGATAGAGTCGACATGATGATAACCAAAATAAATTATAAGTTGCCAAAATTGCACAATTAGTCTAATTTTGGCAACTTATATAGTTTTATATGTTGCCAAAATAAGCCTATTTTATAGATTTTGGCGAGATATAATAGATATGTATATCAGTTTAAACATGACTGTCAGCTATATTCCATTCAAACTATTAATCTCATTAATTGTCGCCTTCGATACAAAAGCAATAAATTCCATCGACTCATTGTATTTATTGGTCGAAAGGAGAATTGAATCTTTTTTGCAATGCTTATATTTGATGTAAAATTAATATTTTATGTATTTAGTTGCAGATGAGACGGGAGTCATTGGGAAACATAAAAATATGGATGGGAATATTGTAATGTATTCTACGTGCAAAAACATTGATACAAAATTGGCCTTTCGTAATTTTTCTATCAAATATGTTGTCGAAGGATATGAATTATATCGGCTAAAGGACCATGATTATACCATTAAAAACAGCCAATACTTGCTTTGTAATACACATTGTGAAGGCAAGGTAATGATAGAAAGTAAGACACAAGTTAACGGTATTTGTATAGATATCTCACCATCTATCATATCAGAAGTGGTTTCTACTTTTTTAGCTCCTGATACTAATATTGCTGATCTTTCATTGGATAATTTTTTTCATTCTCAAGACTTTTTGGAGCAACAATTTGATGCAAATAACACCCAATTGGGCGCCCAATTAAAGCAATTAGACAATATCATTAAGCATAACCCATATCAGGACTACGAGTTTGACAATGAGTTTTACTATCACCTTTCAGAAGGAATAGTATCTGATTATATTCCCGTGGTCAAGCAGTTTCGATCTCTAAGATGCATAAAATCTGAAACAAAAAAAGATCTCTTGCGAAGAATTGCAAAAGGCAAATCTTTTATTGATCAATACTTTGCCCAAGAAATCGATATAGCACAAGTAGCTATAGAATCTAATATATCACAGTATCATTTTTTCAGATTATTTAAGACCGTTTATGGTGTAAGTCCATACCAATACATAAAACAAAAAAGAATGCTCAAAGCCCAAGAACTACTTAAAAAACAAAAGTGGCCTGTGGCACAATTGGCGATTGAGGTAGGTTACAGTGATATTTTTTCATTTAGTAAAGCTTATAAACAGTTTTTCGGATATGCTCCATCACAATGTTAAATCAAATATTGAAGTTAGCTTTTGATGTTGGGTGTCATCAAAAGCTAACTTAGAGTATGTTTAAAAATTTTCTTAGTTGCTAATCAATAGGTTATAGTTCTGACGA
>DAOLFJ010000479.1:0-2641 GCA_035326365.1 Saprospiraceae bacterium
AACTATATATTTGTGCTTTAATTTTACAGTTTTTATTAGTTTTTACAATTTTTATAGTTTTTACAATTTTTCAGTTTTTATAGTTTTTACAATTTTTACAATTTTTACAAATTTTATAGTTTTTACAGTTTTTACAATTTTATCTTACACCTGAAAGAATGACATTAGCCTGAATAGCATCCGTTGTGGTTCTATTTCTTAACTTTTAAATTGGCTAAAATGCACTACTTTATTCTTTTAATGTCCATGTCTCTTTCAGTTATTAGTTGTTTTGAATCGACTGCCCAATCAAAGACCTTCAAAGCTAAATCTGAGATAATTACCCAAGAGCATAAGCTTACACCCATATTTAGGGATTTTACGACCTTCACTTTTAATAGTGATCAATTGACCAATCACGTATCTAATCGAAGTTGGTCAGATAATATCACACTTCAGATCACTCCTGAGTTAACTTGGTCATTTCATCTAGAGCCAGTAGAGATTCTTACAGATCAGTCAAAAATTTATGAATTAACACCTGATGGAAGGTCTTTATCGAGCTTAAAACCTACAGTCAAAACCTTTAAGGGGATTTTTGCAGATGGTAGAGATGGCAGCATTAGGTTGACTATGAATAAGGGATTTTTTTATGGTATGATAAGTTCTGAAGGAGACGAATACTACATAGAACCTTTGCAGTATTATATAGATGGAAGTCGCAAGGATCAGTTTATTATATATAAGGCTATCGATGTGACCGAAAAACACAATAAACATACGTGTTTTAGGCCTAATGAACAGATTCTCCACCACGAAAACGAAAACACAGATGGATCTAGGTTGGCTGGTGCCTGCTACAAAGCCAAACTCGCTATTCTCGCTGACTATTTAATGTTTTCAGATCCTGATCATAGTGGATTGGATGCCGTCATAGATCATTTAGTAGGTGTCATGAATAATGTCCAAGCGCACTATGAATACAATGGCACTACAAACTTTAACGATGGAATTAATTTTGAGATAAGTGAAGTAGTTGTTTCCATTTGTCCAACCTGTGACCCAGTGAGTAATCAGACAAATCCCAATACATTATTGACAGAATTTTCTACTTGGGTAGACCAAGATGGGTTTTATCATCCGTTTAATGCGGCACATTTGTGGACAGATAGAGATTTTGCAGGGCCGACGATAGGTATGGCTTATCAATCTCAAAATCTTTATTGCACATCAAACGCAAGGGCCATTTTAGAAGATTGGACAAATACTGCATCTTTATTAAAAATTATGGTTGCGCATGAAATTGGACATAATTTTAATGGTTCGCATGATGGGACTTCTGGATTTATTTTGTCTCCAACGGTAACCACGACCACTACTTGGTCATCTACGTCAAAATCTACAATAAGTACTCAAATAGCAACTCAAGGACCTAGCTGCTTGCCTGCATGTTCTGCAATAGCTTGTCCAAAAGTAGAAAACGTTGTGGTTTCTAATATCAACAGCAGTAATTTTACCGTTTCTTGGGCTCCTTCAGCTGCTAGCGTTTATAATATCAAAGTTAGAGAATATGGAGGCACAACTTTTATTACAGATATCACGACGATAAATACAAGTATAGTATTGAGTCCACCTGGATATGGCATATGCAAACAATACGATGTGTTTGTATATAATGATTGTAGTAGTTCTGGATTAAGTGCCGCCCAAAGGATCATCACAAAGGGACCTACATCACAAGGGTGTGCAGATTTTGTAGGTGCCAAAACCATTGGATGGAATGGTAGTACTATTAGTTTTATTGATAAATCAATCAATGCTACATCATGGCTTTGGGATTTTGGGAATGGTCAAACATCCACTATTCAAAATCCAAGTATCACCTTTAATGGTGCTGGAAGTTATGATGTCTCACTCAGAGTCAATAATGTGCATACGACCTTAAAAACGGATGCGATAACAATACTTCCTGATGTGATGCCCCCATTTTTATTAGAAGATGGAGGCGATTTCGAATCAAATTCGAATTTATTTGCTTCAGAAGTAATAGAAGGTACAACAAATGCATGGGAGTTTGGAAACTCCAGTTACGTTCTAGCTACCCAAGGTTATGCTTGGAAATCTCAATTAAATACTGATATTCCACTTGGGACTGCAAAAAGTGCTCTTAATTCACCAAGATTTGATTTCACAAGTTATTGGAATTATACCATACATTTTGATATTGGCATGGAAACAATCTATTGCAATGCTCCTTTTGGTGTTCAGTTGCAATATTCTGTAAATAATGGTACTACATGGACACTACTAGGTAGTGCACCTACTTTTTATAATGTTGCACCTGGGGAATTTTGTACTTTCCCTACACAAATTTTTGCTGATAGAACTGGTTGGGCTTTAAATTCTAATTATAACCACAAGTCACTAGATCTTAGTTTTCTATCTGGACAGACATCGGTCGTGTTTCGTTTTGTAATAAGCATTGTGAGTGGATATCCTGACGGGTATAATGCAGACGGTGTATTGATAGATAATATTAGAATTGAAGCAGAAAACGAACGAGTCCTTCCACTGAATGTAGGTAGTTTGGTGGGCAAAAAGGTAAATGAAACCACATTTTTGAGTTGGTCTTCTTACCATCCAACAGATTTGCAATCATATA
>DAOLFJ010000109.1:0-13264 GCA_035326365.1 Saprospiraceae bacterium
AGAACCATAACCTATTGATTAGCAACTAAGAAAATTTTTAAACATACTCTAAGGACTTTTCGGAGTAGACTCAATTTTATAGACCAAGTTACTTGTTTGTTATTTAAAGTATGTACCTTGTCACAATCAAATCATAATCCCAAATTATCAATGAAAACCATCATCACCTTTTCCTTCTTACTTTTAAGTCTATTGTCTTGTCGGAATGCATCTACTACCCTTCCTGCACAGGCTATCGTGTCAGATACAATTTACGCAGATACACTACCAACAACTGAGATGGATATAGACACAGAAGATGCCGTCGCTTGGCTCACAGAAGTCATCGAAAACCATCTGAATGAAGGCGGCTATGCCATGGAAGACATATGTACACCACAATACTACGAATACAAAACTGACGCCACACAAGTAGGCTACGACGGTGGCATGGACGAAGCCGCATTTGCCAAAAAATGGTCGTCTACCTATGATGTCGCTCGTGCAGGTATAGGTACTGCCTTCCTAATCTCAGGTCAAGATAACGGCAAAGTCAAAGTCACTAAATGCATCCCAAAACCCACATCCACAGCTGAGTCTATCATCCTAGAAGTGATCATCTCTGACCCCGATATGAATGCTACCTACCATCGCGAATTTAAGATCGTACCTATAGGCAAAGTTTATCAGATAGATGATGTGGTGGAGTTTGATTGATGGGGGATGTGAAGTTAATGGATCTTTTTGAAAAAGATTACAATTTAACTTCCACAATTATATTTTATAAAAATTTAGAAACACTGCCTTACATTTTTGAAATCACCACCACTATTTTATTAAAATCTGCCGCTGCATTTACCACTTTTTTATAGGATTCAAATGCGCTTAATGGGTAATCTATAATATCATAATTTTCGGTATTTTTCACGATCAGTTCTGAACCATTGAGAGTAGCAGCACTATGCCAATGAGCCACTTTTTTATCATCGATAATCGTCTCATAATTCATTTCAAAAGCTTCGGGGTTTTTAATAGTATATCCTGGCGGTAATAAAACCTTTATAGTCCTAGTATATCTGTGTGGGTAATATAGTTCCACAGGCAACACTCTGTTATCAACTTGATAAAGTTCCATTTGTTTTCCTATCAATACGCCAACATTGAGCAATAAATTATCACCTGCTTTCTGTACTAGGTCCTTGCCTTCAAATGTTACATTCAAAATGAAAGGTAACAAACCGATATTATCGCAACCGTCATTTTCAATTTTAATAGACTTGGTTTCTGCTTTTTGAGTATAGTTTTCTGATATATTTTTTATGATATCCTGATATTGGTCAGCAGATACAAAATCTTTGATATATTGCAAACCGGCTGCTGCATATCCACCTTGTTTATGCGTAGTATTTATTTCAGGGTTATTAATATCTTCAGTTAGGTCTATCGTAATATCTGTGAAATCATGTGTAATATCTCCGCCAGGAATATCAATGAATTTTATTTCTCCTAGACCCATAATTACACCACCAAATTCTTTTGCTTTTATAAACAATCCGTAATTATTACCAAGATTAAAATTAAATAATGGGAATCTGTATTCAAATGCACACGGCTCGAGATATTGTTTTAAAGTTGGAAAATAAAAAATGATATCCGTCAACTGCTCTATGGTGTCAAAATCTTTGTCAAAAAACATCTTAAATCTCATGGAAGTCACTACGAACTGGTGCTCGATATTGAAATGTTTTAGGACTGCGGTATAAAGTTTGAGCATTTCTATTTCATTGGCTTGCTTGCTCTTCAGTGCTGCCGTAAAGTTTGAGTTTTCGCTATAATATCTATTATAAGCGATATTGGTTTTGATAAACTGTTCTATTAGTCTTATTTGGGTGAATGGATCTTTAGATGCAGGGATTTTTTTAATAAAAGCATCCAACTCCTTTGTCATTTTTGAATCCAGTTCTGCATTTAGATTTTCAAATACGTTTGTGGCAAACTCTTTATAATTATTTAGATTTTTAGCATTAGAGTTTAGATTTGAATCCAACTTATAACGCAATGATTTAGTATGCGCTTTTTCATTTGCATACTTTTCATCACTAGGTATAGCTGCAAGATTAAATGCAGAAACACTTAAGCTATTTTTATCTTTGTAGGCTTCTTTCACCTCTGTCATGGTAGCTAGGCCATTGTAAGATTTGGTTTTAAATTGTAAATGTTTGGGATAGATTAATTCGAAATGTGCAGAAAGTATGGGCCTACTATCTTGTAATACTACGGTAGCACCTTTTATTTCTGGTAGTTCTTCCAATATAAATAGTTTTTCAATAATTGAACCTTTTTCCAATCCTGTCACAGCATAATATTGGTATTTTACACCAGTCTCTTCATTGGTTTCTTCTTTGACATCGCTAGTTTTAAGTTCTATAATTTTTCCATTATTTTGAATCACTCTCAGCTTATTCACTAAGAGTTTTTCTTCTGTTCTGAATGGAATATAAACTTTATTATTACGTTCTATGGCATTCGCACTATTAATTAAAATTTTTTCATGGAGTAAATAGAATTGCAAAACCGCATTTTCCTTTGTTAGTAATTCGGTTTTTATGTTTCTTAACAATACTATTTCATTTTCAGATGTATAATTTTCAGGTACTTCTATTTTTTCGTCAGAAAATTTATAGTCTTTAAATTCGTATTGACCAAAGATATTAACAGTGATCAATAAATAAAACGATAATAAGATAAATTTTGATAAGTTCATTTTTTAATTTTTATTCTGATAACACAATATTTTCATTATAAATAGATTTTAAATTTTGCATGTTTATATTCCAAAGTTCAAAATCGGATGGCTCAAGCAACAATTTTTTATTTTCAATAATAAAATCAAGTTTCAACTCATCGTCCTCCAAACGGTATTTAATACTATAAGCCATTAAAGCATTGTCTACGGAAACGTCTTTGGGTAATTTTTTAACCTTCATTCCTGTCGGTAGTACAAGTGAAACACTAAAATCTTTTTGATAAAGAAAATCAAATTCGTACTTAGCTTCTCTATCCTTTTTAATAGTATTTTGTTCGAAAGGTTTGCTAAAAAACATCGATAGATAGTATTCATTTGATGCAGAGACTACATAATTTTCCAATGTAAATTGATAGTCTACAATATAAGGTAGATCTCTATTTTCGACATTTTTCTCTACATATTCTTTTAATTGAAATTTATTATTTCCTTTGATCACCAAACTCTTGATGATTTCTAGTCTATTATTTTTTGCAGCGTCACCTACTTTGTTAAGAAAGTCACTTCTATTAATACCATGGAGCGAAAGATTGCCCTCGCCTTTTATTGTAGATTTGTCCAGAGTAAGTTTTATAGATTCTTTTCTGAGATTCTCCAATGGTGTTACTATAGGTACTTTTACGATCTCAAATCCATCTCCTCGCTGAATCATGGCATCTTTGCCTTGAATGAATCCTGTAGGAAGACCAAACACAGCTTCCTTGTCAGTCGCATCCAAAAATATGACTTTACCTTGTAAATCTATCGTTGCGATCATATGATCATCTACAGCTGGTGTTGCAATTTCATGATACGAATATGGAATCCTGCGCGTACCTATCCAACAAAGATTTACATTAGGGACTTTAGCATATTTTGCCATAGCGGTAATAATACTTGACATATCTTTACAATCTCCAAATCTACGGGCATTAACCAACTTTGCATCACGTGGAATAAATCCTTCATAACCATTTTCGAAAGCAACATATTTAATATTGTCCTTTACCCAATAAAATATCGCTTTTATCTTTTCTTCAGCACTTGCCAAAGATTTGGTAATATTCAAAGCTATTTCTTTGAGCTCTGGGTCTTCCGCCTTATTGATAGAATCTGTAAAGATTTTGTAATATTTGTATAACAACTCTGTATCACCTAAGACATTTGTTGTGTTTTTTCCAGATATGTATTGTTTAATATAAACAACTATGTGTGGCGCTATATGTAAATAACCTGGATGATTTTGTTCATATTTTATTGGTTTATTCTCTACTCTTTTCCAGTTATAAGTCGTCTTACGCCTACCTTCTGTTATGATAAGTTTGATCTCATTATTAGGATCATTAAATATCTTATACCCTATTTTGATGTCATTATCTGTAATTACTTCTAGTTCAGCTTCTTCTACAGGTATATTGTGTGCAAACATGAATCTGTGCAAAAGATAAGGATCCAAAAATTCTGACTGGTAAGTATATACTTTTTTAGAACCAATCTCTAAGTTATTGAACGTCAGCTTTTTTTCTTTGACATCACTATAAAATACAGAATTGCTTTCAGCAGATTTTTCAGTGGGTGGATTTATAGGTATCTTCTTCTCTTTCCCCTTGGCATTTACAATAGTGTAAGCATCGAATGACTTCAAAGGTACCAACTCAGAAAAAGAAAAACTTTCTGAAGTATTCTGGATTCCTACTTCTGACAATATTAGTGACTCGAAATAATTGTCTGAAATGATTTTTGGTTTATCGTCAGAAAGGCTAAAACGATAAGTTTGTTTATCTTTAAGAATTAACTCATTTTGTCCAGGATACTTGGCTTTGATATCAGCAATATTTTGACCATTTAAAATGCATGACCAAATTGTCAACCAAAATAAAAAAGTGAAATCCATCAAGGACATAAATATTTTTGGCATTGTTGTTATTATCAATGATTTATAATTTCGTACAGAATATTGGTGTCATATTTCTTTGTTTTTTGGAGCTTTCCATTTTTGTACAATTTTAGATCACCATGCACTTCATCATCTTTGTACATTACACTCATCCACAACTGTCCATCCTTATCATAATACTCCTGCAATCCATCATAATCACCATTTATAAAAATTTCACTTTTGTATAAGATGCCTGATGGATAATATTCTTTACGTACAGAGTGTAACTTATCGTCTTTAAAATTAGAAAATTGTTGTTGCTTACCATCCATTCCATATATCTCCATAGGTCCATCCCAATATCCCGATTTGAAATTAATTTCAAATGCTTTTTTACCATTCGTATATTTTGATTCGATTTTGAAATCTGAATTGGGTTTTACTTCTACTTTTTCTCCTAACTGTTCATTTTTATCCAAAACTTTGTAATATGAAGGATATCCAAAACTATAGCCCACAAGTGCAATTGCCTTACCTTGCATATTATAATAAATCATGTCACCATGTTTGGCATCCGAGATAGTTTCATATTCATACATTTTGCTCCCATCAACATAATACCTGATCGTTTTGCCATTATCTACATCAAAAATATAAGTATATTCTAACCTAAGTGTGCCCATCATATCATAATATTTGGCCATTCCATTTTTCATACCATTATAATATAAAACTTCAGAAGATATGGTTTCTGATGAATTATATGATTTAGCAAGACCATGTATATTACCATTGATATAATTAAACTCTCCCAACAGTTTGCCACTTTCATCAGTGAAACGCTGAAGTCCGTTTTTCAATCCGTTTTTAAAGTTATTTGTGACATACAAAAGTCCATTGTCAGTTTTTGACTTTACTTCTCCATTCAAATTGCTATAATTATCTTCTGAATCTAAACTACCATCCAAGTTGTATAACTTTTGACTCATTATTTTGTCATTGTAATATTTCGTTTGGCTGTAAAGTCGACCATTGCGATAGTAACCGTTAGTGGTGTGATATTGACTATTATTTATAACGTACCCTTCATAATTTTTGCTTCCATCGGGGTAAAAACTTATATAAGGTCCAGTATTATTGTCATGTAGAAAATAACTGATCTGTAAGAGCTTACCATTATTATAGTTCTCTTTAATTCCGTGATTTTCGCTATTTTCATTCCTGTTTACTCGGATCAATTGGCCTGAATTGTCATATTCTTTGGTACTTCCATTAAGTATATCGTTTGCATAGTTTTGCTCTAAATACAATTTGCCATTAGAGTGATAATATTTCCATAATCCATTCATTTTACCTTTTGAGTATTGACCTTGTGTCGTTACAATACCATGATATGATTTGAAAAAGTAATTATCATCTTTAAATTTTACTTCTACGGGCTTAGCTTGTCCTTTGGTATATTGATAAGCATTTTTGAAATTACCGTTGCTGTAGGTCTCTTCATAATATTTATCTCCATTTCCGTCAAAATAAGAGATCGACTTTAAGTTAGATTTGTCATCATAAAGCCTGTGGTTAGAAAGCTTACCATGGATATTATAACTAAGGTATTCAGAGACCTTATCTGCCACATACCTTGTTTCGTTTGCAATAGTTCCGTTTGTATTATAATAAATTAATGGGCCAATGCTTTCACCTTGATGATAGATACCAACGCTTTTTATAGTTTTACCATCAAAATATTCTGTACAAGTACCGTTTAGTTTATCATCTATATATTTAAAATCACTGATTAAATCTCCGACCTCATTGTATGTCTTGCTGTAACCGTCCAATTTTCCTGACTTAAATATGGTTTCGACTCTTAAGCTTCCATCGGGATGATAGCAAGTAAACTTACCATCAACTTGTCCTTTAATATAGTTGCATTTACAATTTATACCACCATTAACATGATAAGTGGTGTTAGGACCATCTAATTCATCATTAAGGTAGGTTTCTTCTTCTTCAAGCATACCATTTGGATAGTAGGTTTTCTTAATGCCATTGAGCAAATCATCTCTGTACATCGCTTCTGAAGTCAGTTGACCATCAATGTTATAAAATTTCTGAAGACCTTGTAATTGATCTTTTTTGTAGTAATATTCTCCTAATTTTTGCCCATGTTTATTGATTTTTAAAACTGGACCATCATATTCGTTATTAACGACCTTACCAATGATTGAAGGCCAGTTATCTTTCAAAAATATCATGACCTCTTCCTTTTTTCCGAAATGCATTAGCTTTCGTTTGCCGAAATAGGACCAAAGATCATTTTCCACATAATTTTCCTTAAGTTCAGCTACCATCTTATCTTTTGATGTCAATTTTTTGCCTAATGCTTCTCTATATTCTTGAAGATAATAATAAATAAGCGCTTCAGTTTGATTGCGTAGCGTAATTTGTTTCATCCACGGTATGTACATGTATTCAAAAAAACCATCTCCCATAGTATGAGAATCTGCATATTCGATCACCGCTTGTACTTGCCTTGTAAAAACATCATCTATTGATGCTTTGGGTTTATATTTTGGGTTAAGCGCTAGTTGATTTTGCAAGATCGTATTTAGCTCAGTGAAGTCATCACCGACTTCAGATGTTGTAATCGTAGGAATATTCTCGTAGTAATATGACATTTTTATATTAAGTTTTGCAATGATGTCTCTTGCTATTCCGCTTGATGGTTGGTTTAATAGACATGAAAGAAGGGCTAAGTTACCTTCTGCCACTTTCCCTTCTTCCAGACATATCAAACCCAGTAAATAATGCGATGAAAGATGATTTGGATTATATGTAACAGATAACTTTAGGTAGTCTACGCTTTTTTGTAAGGATTTCATACGATAATGTAAAAGTCCCATATTGTAAAGCAATACAGAAGAATTAGGTACCAATTTTTCTACTTTTGCAAAAAGCTCCAGTGCTTTGACATAATTCGAATCATTGCTCAAATAGCTACCATATAATAAAAGCATATCTGGATTGCTATTGATTTCGCCTAACACATAAAGAGAATCCATTTCTTTCAAGATGACATCACCTTTATTCATTACAGCCAATGAAAGCATCCTTTCATACCTTGCACTTTCAAACAACGGATCAATAGGAAAAATAGCACTAAAATGACTCACTGCTTTCTCGTATTCATTGTTTTCAAAAGCTATTTTGCCTAAAGCAAAAATACTGTCTCCATCGTAAGTCTGAGGGTAGGTTCGTTGCGCTTGTATGTGGGAGATGAAAATAAAAATAAGAAATAAGAAAACTTGTAATTTTATATTGTAGGTTCTTAATTTTGAGTTCATTTCTAAAGTATAGTAACACATGATTTTTTATTTTTAAGCATAAAAATTAGAAAATTTCGTATCAAAAATCAATCTAAATAAAAGAATTTTTCTAATGAAAAAAATGAATTGATTCTAAGATGATTAATTGAATATTGATTTTCGAGGGTTGAAAGTAAAAAATAATCTAATAAAAATGATAAAATGACTTTAAAAATTATGATTTCGGGATAAAATATAAATAAATTGATCTATTTAGATGTTTTTCTGGTATGATATTGGAATTCTTCAATTGTAGGATTGAGTGAAATAATAAAATCATGAATGTGACCTAAAGTTCATCGTTTTTTTAGTCTCCAACTTCCTAAATTAACATTTACCCAGATTATAGTCGCCATGTTTATAGTCGACATTTGATGACCTTTGCTTTTTGGCAAAGTGTGTAAAAATGTAAGACATATCCGTAAAAATCGGAAAAAGAATAATAACTCCAGACCCCGATATGACTGCGACCTATCATCGTGATTCTAAGATAATACCTATAAGCAAAGCTTAGATGATCTGGTGGAGTGGGATTGATGAAGGTTGTAATTTAAATAAAAATGTGGCTTATAGTCCGTTGACAACAAAATATGAAGTACTTACCTTTGTTCGAAAAAAATGAGCAACTTTCATCAGGTATATGATTTATCGGACCAGCCGACCACCTGCCCAAAATGTGGAACAAGGACTGAAATATTAATGGAATTAAAATTAAAGACAAAAGGTATCCAAGTTCATCGATGTTTGGGAAAAAATTGTACTTTTGAATTTTCATCAGAGTATTACTTTACAAAAATGACAAGAGAAGATTTTATGGCATTCTTCAGGGATGAAGAGTTACTAAATACCATAAGTGCTGACGACAGAGTTGAAGTTTTCTCTCAAATTCTCCATGGATCGAGTGAATTTACTAAAGAACTTTTAGACGATATCCTTTCTGACTACAATGTAGGAAATTTAGAAGTAATAGATCATGGTAATTGAAGTGGCTTGTGGTGTGATCTTGGATGGTGATAAGGTGTTCTGCGTGCGACGTAGCGAAGCTATGTCTTTACCATTGAAATGGGAATTTCCTGGTGGAAAAATTGAAGATGGAGAAACTGCCGAAGACTGTTTGAAAAGAGAATTACTAGAAGAACTAGAAGTACGAGTTTTAATTTTAGAAAAACTTTCGAATAGTTATTTCGATTATGGTAACTTTCAGATCAATTTAATACCATATATTTGTAAGTTTCTAGGAGATAAAATAATTTTAAGAGAACACAAAGAATACTTGTGGCTTCCTGTTAACGAACTAATATCACTAGATTGGGCACCATCAGATATTCCAATTGTACATGAAATAATTTCAAGAAATCAAAAAAATCGTTAAATGCTTAATTATTACTATAAAGATGATATTCCAAATTTCATAAATTCATCTGTTGAAGAAATTGTAGGAAAAATAACTTTGAGTAATAAATTTGACACTTTAATTACACAAAACGAATCATGGCAATCTCAAATATCGATCTTACAAGAAGTATTAAAATTTCAAAATGGTAGCATATTTTTCGAGTTCTCAATTCCTAGAATGGGAAGGCGAGTCGATTGTATATTATTATTACAAAATGTAGTATTTGTAATTGAATTTAAAGTTGGAGAAAAAGAATTTTTAAGTCAAAACATAGAGCAAGTATGGGACTATGCACTTGACCTTAAAAACTTCCATCAACCAAGTCATAATGCTAATATCGTTCCAATTTTAATTGCTACAGAATCCTTAAATTCATTAATTGAGATTTCATTTTCAAGTCATAACGATAATTTAGCAAATCCAATAAAAACAAATGCGCGCGATCTCAAAAAAGTATTGGAAACTGTACTTGAATATTTTAATGAAGATAAAATAATTGACGATGTTGAATTTACAACAGGTAGCTATTCTCCTACACCAACAATTATTGAAGCCGCTGTATCATTGTTTAATAATCATTCAGTAGAAAATATTACCAGAAGCGACTCAGGTGCTACAAATCTAAAAGTTACAACAAAATATGTTTCAACACTAATTGAATATGCTAAACAAAACAATAAAAAACTAATATGCTTTGTCACAGGCGTGCCTGGAGCTGGTAAAACTTTAGTGGGATTAAATGTAGCAATTGATCATTTAGATAAAGAAAAGGGTGATAGCAGTGTTTTTTTGTCTGGGAATGCCCCTTTAGTTGCTGTCTTGCAAGAGGCTTTGACTCGGGATAAGGTTTTACAAGAAAAGCTGAAAGGAAATAAATTAACTAAGAAAATCGCACGAGAAGGTGTTAAAGCATTTATTCAAATTATACATCATTACAGAGACGCGTATTTAATTGATCCCAAAGCACCATATGATCATGTTGCAATATTTGACGAGGCACAAAGAGCCTGGAATAAAGCACAGACTGTCAATTTCATGCAACGTAAGAAGGGACAGTCAAATTTTCAATATTCTGAACCTGAGTTTTTAATTTCTTGTCTTAATAGACATAAAGATTGGGCTGTTGTAGTTTGTTTAGTTGGTGGAGGCCAAGAAATAAATACAGGGGAAGCTGGTATTTCAGAATGGTTAAACGCTATCAAAAATACGTTTAGCGACTGGGAAACTTATATCTCCCCAAACTTAATAGATAAAGAATATGATGCAAGTGACGCGATAAAAAATTTAGAGACTAAGAGTCATGTTTTTTATAATGATTCATTGCATTTATCTGTATCTATGAGATCTTTTAGATCAGAAAATGTTTCAAGTTTGGTAAAAAATATACTTGATTTTAATATAAAATCAGCTTCAGAAACATATCAACAATTAAAAGAGAAGTATCCAATTGTTATAACAAGAAATTTAAATAAAGCAAAAGAATGGCTTAAAAAAATGGCAAGAGGAACAGAAAGGTATGGCATTGTTGTATCTTCTCAAGCATACAGACTTAAACCATTAGCAATTGATGTGAAATCACCAATGAATCCAGTTAATTGGTTTTTAGAAGGTAAAGATGACATTAGATCTTCATATTTTCTTGAAGAAGTTGCGACAGAATTTCAGGTTCAAGGACTGGAGTTAGACTGGACTTGTGTGACTTGGGATGGTGATTTAAGATATTCTGATAGTGGCTGGAAGACTTATTCCTTTGTGGGTAATAAATGGCAAAAGATTAAAAAGGAAGATAGAGTAAAATACCTTACGAATGCATATCGTGTTTTATTAACGAGAGCTAGACAAGGAATGATAATCGTAATTCCGGAAGGAGATATTAATGATCACACAAGACAACCAGAATTTTATAATTCTACATATAACTACTTAAAACAAATTGGTATAAATGAAATATGATAATATGAATGTTAAGCTTGAATACTTATATCGAGATAATGCAAATTATAAGCAGTACTCTGAAGTGATAATTTCAAATATTCATCAACTTTCTATTAATTATATTAAGAATAAATTATATTCATTATTAATAGACGGAGAGCACTTTATTCCACAGAACTGGAATTTGCCTAAATTGCATTATTATGAATATGATGGTGAAATTGATCATGAATATCATGAGATATTTGATATTAAACTTACTTCAACAAAAATAAACTCCGAACTAGATATTATGGACATTTTAAATAAATAATTTTTAATAATTAGCACATAAATAAAATGAATACCAATGCTCCCCACCATCCTACTCCTCCACGGCGCCCTAAATACTTCAGCACAGTTTGCATCAATCTCACCCAAAATAAGAATTTTTGGAATATCCCTTAGACGCTATTTTTGATAAATATATACATTTTTAATCATAGAATATAATAGGTTGGAGCATAAATCTTTTTTGACGATTTAATTGTTAATTATACAAATGTAAAAGTTGGGGCGCTTCGGTCGTAGATATCTGTAAAACTGAAAGGGATGTTTTCGATTTACTCATTGCAGAAAGGTAATCCTACCTTAATATAACAAATGTTAGTCTAACTCCCAATGGAAAATAAAAATTCTGAATTTATCATATTTAAAACTGAAGACGAAAAAATTTCGGTGGGTGTGCGTATGAACGAGCAAGATGTTTGGCTTACACAAGAGCAATTGGCTGTGCTTTTTGGGGTTGAACGACCAGGCATTACGCAACACATAAAAAACATTTTTACGGAAGGAGAATTACAAGAAGCTTCAGTTGGTAAGAAATTCTTACGAACTGCCGCTGACGGTAAAAAATACGATACCAAACACTATAATCTTGATATGATAATTTCGCTAGGTTATCGTGTGAATTCAAAAATTGCTACACAATTTAGAATTTGGGCTACCAAACGATTAAACGAATACATCCGCAAAGGATTTACAATGGATGATGAGCGTTTAAAAAATATAGGTGGTGGCGGTTACTGGAAAGAATTGTTACAACGAATAAGAGACATTCGTGCTTCGGAAAAGGTATTTTATCGCCAAGTATTGGATATTTATTCTAGAAAGTTAGACATAAACTAATATGGCATGTTTAGAATACCAGTTCGTCAGTTTTCCGAGACAGTGTCTCGGAAATTAAGGACTAAAATAAAGTAAATTAACCTAAAACCCACACACCATGCTCCCCACCATCCTACTCCTCCACGGCGCCCTAAATACCTCGACACAGTTTGCATCATTATCTCAAAAGCTGGAGCCATATTTTGATGTGCATACCCTTGACTTTAGTGGACATGGTCAGGTGGCTTTTGGTGGTGCAATGGATATGAAAGTCTTGGTCAGGGATATTTCGCAATATTTGGAGCAGATAGATGCAGAGACGTGTCATATCTTTGGCTACTCTATGGGTGGCTATGCGGCACTGTCTTTTGCAAGCAATAAACCTGAAAAACTAGGCAAAATCATCACCTTAGGCACCAAGTGGGACTGGGATCCTACCACATCAGCCAAAGAAGTAGCTATGCTCGATCCGGAGGTTATGGTAGAAAAAGTACCTTCTTATGTGGAGAAGTTACAGGCAATGTTCGGAGAGAATAACTGGATAAATGTAGTGCGAAACACAGCAGCGCTGATGTTAGATTTGGGTCATGGTGGTGGAATGGTGGAGGATAATTTTAAAACTATAGAGACAAAAGTACTGATCTTGCGTGGAGCTGAAGACAAGATGGTAAGTGCGGAATCGTCTAAGGACGTAGCAAGTTGGTTAAGAAATGCGACTTATGCAGAGATAGATGGCGCGCCTCATCCTTTGGAAAAGGTGGATGTGGATGTTTTGGTGGGAG
>DAOLFJ010000480.1:0-2637 GCA_035326365.1 Saprospiraceae bacterium
TTGATCGAGTAGATCATCAAAATAGCCTTTGGTATCTATAGCTGTCAGATGCTCATCAGAGTACAAATTTTGATGAATTAGTGCCATAGATAACACTCTGTTTTTACCTTCATTGATGGCTTCCAATGCGATTTCATCAGAAATATAATTGGATTGTAAATTTAGAAGACTTGACACCACTTGTAGATTATTTTTGACTCGATGATGTATTTCACGAAGTAAGAGGTCTTTCTCGCCTAACATTTGAATGATTTGTGCATTTTTCTCCTCAAGGATGGTATTACTTTGAGATTTCTGCCTATAAAGCAAAAAGATAGCCATGGCCACCGTAGATATCAACCCTAAACCAAGCAAGGCTAAATAAAGATTGCGTTTGGCGCTATCCTGTTGTTTTTGGAGGATTAATATTTGGTTGTCTTGTTCCAGTTTATTGTACTGGGCTTCCATTTCTTTGATAGCTAATATCCTTTGTTCGTCTAGCATGGTCCTTTCCATCGAGCGTACAGAATCAGCATATATTAATGCTTCTTGGTAGTTGCCTTGTATGGTGTATAAATCTTTAAGTTTTGCATAATAATCATGTCTGAATAATAATGTGCTATCGTTTAAAGTAGGTAGTCCATCTTCCAAGGTTTTTATGGCACGATCATAATATCTTTCATTTTTGAGCTGATCAGCAAGGAGCAATCTATTGGTAAGCAGCATGGTCAGATTTCGGTCCGCTTCGTGTTTTTTTATACTTTCTTCTAGGTATTTCTTTTTTACAACAGGATCAGCAATAAATGAGGTATTTTGATGTGCTACTGCCGTTTGTGTTGATTTTCCTTCTTTAAATGCGACATACTCCGCTTCTAATGCAGCTATTTTAATGGAATCTTTGAGTTCTTTATATACATTGATCGCATTATGTAGGCTATAACCATAGTCGATGCGTTTGCCTCCTTTGCGCGCTATTTCTAAGGATTTTTCCATAAACTCTGCTGCTTTGTAGTAGTCTCCTATTGTTTCATACACATTTCCAAGATCTAAGTAATAATGTGTAAGACTATATGTATCTGAATGTTTTTTAATGCTCTCTATTGCCTTGATCTGATAATACATAGATGAATCGAGCAAGCCGCTGCTTCTATGGTGGTATTGGCCCAATTTGTTATATACAAGAGCTATTTCTTTGTGACCTTTTGCATATTTTTTAGCATTATGCAGGTGATATAATGCCTTGTTTTTATCACCTTTGGCGTAGTATAAAACTTTATAATAGTTGAGATGAAAATTGAATTTTTGTTTGTCGATTCCTTGAGAAAATATTGATAAATTAATTGAGTCTAATAATTGAATTGCCTTATTGGAGTCAGTTCGGTATAATTTATTTATCTGCACAAAAAAAGAATCTACACTTTGAGTGTCGTTATTTTGCGCCTGTACATGGATAGCAAAGATGATGCAATAAGCCGTTATCATCATATATTTACTCTTATTACACAAAAAGGACTTAGCGGTCATAACTCAATATCTTTATTATATACAATATCATTTATTGTAAAGAACAAAGATATGAAGAATCAATATGCCTTTTGTCACTCTTAAGTGTTACATTTAATGATTTTTTAAATTTTTTAAATAAAAATATGGTTAAGGGAAGTTTTAATAATGATTTTATGCTTAAGGCTAGATTTTGTTTAAATTTTTATCGTTTTGAGCTGGTTAAATAGTACAGGTATTTTGTCTGATTTAATGGCATATTTAATTGTTTTTTCTTGCTTGCTCATTGCTAATATCTAGGTGTAATTTTTAGTTCTAAACTTCAATGACTATTTTTATGTTTAGACCATATTAATTTAAATATCATGATCCACAGCATTAAAATTTTGTGTCTTTTATTGATTATTTCAGCGTCATCGTTTGCTCAAAGCAAATGGAAAGAAATAAAATTTGACACTTATCATCAAGTCACCAATCCAAATAATGGAAAAACATTGGGCTATGGACATAATTCTGGTGTAAAAATCCTAACCGTTAATGGCTTGGCATTCAAGGATTTAAATAAGAATGGCAAACTTGATAAATATGAAGATTGGAGACTTTCCACTGCTGAAAGGGCCAAAGATCTCGCATCAAAACTGAGTGTAGAAGAAATCGCAGGTTTGATGTTGTATTCTTCACATCAGTCTGTTCCGGCAAGAGCAGGAGGTTATTTTGCTGGCACTTATGGCGGCAAACCATTCAAAGAAGGCGAAATAGACCCGAGTCTGCTTACAGACCAACAGATCAAATTTTTGAAAGAAGATCATCTCCGACATGTACTTCTCACCACAGTATCATCACCTGAGATTGCAGCAAAATGGAATAATAATCTTCAGGCTTTTTGTGAATCCATAGGATCTGGCATCCCTGCCAACAATAGCTCTGATCCACGTCATGGAACTAAAGCGAGTGCCGAATATGATGCAGCTGCGGGTGGCGAAATTTCGATGTGGCCAAGTTCCCTAGGATTAGCTGCAACCTTCGATCCTGCCTTGGTCAAACGTTTTGGTGAGATCGCAGCAGAAGAGTATAGAGCACTTGGTATCACTACTGCTTTGTCGCCACAAGTCGATATCGCAACAGAGCCACGTTGGGGAAGGTACAATGGTACAT
>DAOLFJ010000481.1:0-2634 GCA_035326365.1 Saprospiraceae bacterium
GTTAGGGATATCGGAGCAGGTTGTGGAGCAGCTGCAGAATCTGTTATCCTAGGCATGAATAACATGGGTAAAAAGTGGACTCCTGGAAAACAGAGAGGAAGACCTGTAAAAGTTCTTTACACACTTCCTGTGAAATTCAAACTTGAGTGATCATAGTAAAGATTTAGAATAAAATGTTTTTAATAAGGGCAGAGATTTGATTTCTGCCCTTATTTTTTTTGCTTAAAATAAAGATTTGAAATAAGCTTAGAAATTACAGCTTATTGAGTATGAAAATATACATAGTATTGATATACAGCTAATTGTATAAACTATAATTTCAGTTGTGTACTACAAATGAATTGAGATTTGTGTTAATATTTAGGCTATTCATGCATAAAAATCTACTTATCAGTCTAACACTGTAATACTACCATACAAAGTTTTTGATTCTCCATTTTCCATATAACTGATAAGACATACATAAACGCCCGAAGCTACTTTCCCTCTAGGACTCCATCCATCATTACTATTATTTACTTCTGCATCTTTACGGTGGAATATGAGATTGCCCCATCGGTCATACACAGATAGCGAATAGAGCTCAGAGTTATTGCCTTTGACATAAAACACTTGATTTTCTGGGTCGCTGGCATGATTGGAAATAATATTGGGTATGTATAACTTAGTATCCTGAAAGCTGACGCTAAGTTGTGATTCGTTTTTACACCCGTTTTTATCTTCTATGGAGATGGTATAAATGCCTTCTGATGGAGTAAGCAGTGTCGGAAATGGACAGTCTGCACAATCTAAAGCGGTGCTTGGTGACCATCGATAGGTATCGATATCGCCATTATAACCAACTGGTAAAGCAAGACCTTGCACAAAGACCGTATCTATCATGTCAAGAGTAAGTACCTCAGGATTGGGATGGATGGTGATGGATATTTCTTTTTCTGTGATACAGCCATTCTGATCCGTACCAGTTATGAGAAAATCACCACTTTCTGTTAGCGTTAATGGGCTGTTGATATTGACATCATCAAGCATTAATTGATTGTGTGGAGATTCGATAGAGATAGTTGTACTATTGCCTTCACAAAAGGATAAATCGCCTGCTAAGACTATAGGAATAAAAGGATAAATCCCTAGATTCAGTCGAAAAATAATACTGTCACAACCGTAAATGCCTTTGATCGTATCTGTATAATTTCCTGGTACATCATATGCTTTGTCCATATAGGTAAATGTTTCGCCATCGCATATCAGTATATCAGTCGTCAAGCTGGTAGCGGGTGGTAATTTGGCGATGGTGAATGTATCAGAAGCGATACAGCCATATTGATTGGTAATTTGATAGGTATAGGTACCTGCTTCTGTAAACATCCTCATACGATCAGGATTACCATCAGACCATATGAAGGAAGCATTATTTTCTACATTAATTTCAGCTTTGTATTCACTGTCGAAGCATGTCACAACATCTTCTAATCCCACAATTGTAGGAATAGGCCTTATGGAAAGATCTATTTGTGCTGTATCATAGCAAATACCGTTGCTAGTTTCATAATAGATCACGGCATCATAAGGCGCTACTGAAGTCTCAAGATTTGTGATGATATTGAAATTTGCATCATAGAAGGTGCCACTTAGATCGGCGGCTGCGGATGGTAGATTAATTAATGTCAAGGCAGTATCACCCTCACAATAGCTGTGTGTGATGTCTGTACCAGCATTGGGTAGGGAAGACGGAAACACCAAGGTAGCGATAGCAGGATTGCCACCGATGCTATCATACCACACCGTAAATTGTAGGGTGACTTCATTTACTTGGGCTAGATTATTGAGTGATGCATTTCTTATGGCATTCATATAGTCAGCCACAGATGTAGTACCATTATTGATGATGCGCCAAGTGGTATTAGAAGATGTAATGGTATAATTTCCCGATGGAATATTGATATCTACTGATGGTGATGTAGGAGATAGTACATCTATGACTAAGCTATCAATAGGATATTCATTGCGTATTTTGATGTCTAAGTCACTGAGTGGTGCTGCCGCATAGCTACATATACTATCATATCTGAAGTCTATGCCTTCTATTGTGCTATCATCAAGGTCTAAGTCTAAATGTCGCTGACAGGATTCCCATGAGGTGGCATTGTAATGTTGGATGTCGAATATTCTACTATTTACATTTGGTAAAATGATGAAATCCTTAATGCTTTTAAATTTTGTAAGTTTGCCGCTTTCCTCATCGATGCTGAATAACGTTATTGAGTCTGGATGAGCAAAATTGGCATCTGTTGTGATATATAATACTACACTATCACAGTTGTATTGATAAGATATAAGGTTATTATTAAGAGTTGGGTTTATTGTGTCTCTATTGATGTGGACTAGTAGTTCATTTTTTTCAGGCTCATAGATATTTGCTATTCTGATATTAAGAGAAGGAGAATAATATATAAATTTATCTTTATGTTTTATAGTCCTTAATTCAGATATGTCTAACCAATAAGGTAGAAATGCATCTGGGTGATTGGGTGGTTGCGAGTGTAAAGTAAACTCAAAAGTATTTGCATTAAGCGTGCCTGTCGTGTTTCCTCCTATGTGATATAAGGAATCGTTTATTTGGTCAATTTGTATAGT
>DAOLFJ010000110.1:0-13245 GCA_035326365.1 Saprospiraceae bacterium
AGTGGGAACTCGTCGGAACTCAGTCGGAACTCGTCGGAACTCAGTGCTAACTCAGTCGGAACTCAGTCGGAACTCAGTCGAGTTACATACGGAACGTGTACGGAGTATATGTGGAACGTATGTTAAGTAGCTACGGAGTATCTATGGAAGATGGGTCAAGTTAATTGGTAATAAAACTAAGTGTCTTATTACCCTTTCATCCACACTTGCCAAGGAATTCTAGACAACATTAGGATTAATGCTATGGTGTAATAAATAGTGACAGCACTATATGCTCGGTCTGTTCCAACTGCTTTTTTTGCTTTAGCATAACCAACTGTAATTAGTACAATGGCTAAGATCATTGTAATAGGATGCTCGAGGGCCAATAATCTTGCAAATGAATCCTTCATAGTCGCACCCGATAGGTTTTTGATGCCATAAGGCGAAATAACATATAAAATCAATCCAAGCAATAACTGAATGTGGGTAGCTATCATGCCTACCAAAGCCACTTTAAGATGTGGTGCAGAAAATGGTTTTTTACTAAATCTAGAAATTGTGATAACCAAAATTGCTACCAACAAAATTGAGAGAAGTGACCAAGCTAAGTAAGAGTGAGATGTTTTTATAAATTCGTACATGACTATTGTATTTTTTGATTTGGACAAAGGTAGTGTTTATAATAAAAAAGCACAGCTAGAATATACAACTATTTATGCTAAGTAGAAATTTTCTAAACAACTATCTCGCATTAAAATACATTTTGGAAGAAGATATTCTTTTATTAAAATCACATGGTTATGGCCCAACCTGTACTTCTACACAGGTATGCTGAATATCGATTTGGTACCTTTGCCAGGTTCAGATTCTATAGCAAAAGTACCTTTGAGCATTTTAACTCTTTCTTCCATATTTAGCAACCCAAATGATTGATTGGCTTTAGGCTGCATCTCGGTTTTGTCAAATCCCTTGCCATTATCTTGCACGATGAGCTCAATAGTTTGGTCGGTCTGTTGTGCAGTGATTCTAATGGCTGTGGCTTCTGCATGTTTAAGCGTGTTATTGACAAATTCTTGGATGATTCTATAGAAATTGATCTTCACATTTTTATTCAGAATCTCTTCGATGCCTTCCATGTCACTACTTACAAATATACCAGTCGATTGACTGACTTCATCAGCTAGCGCTTCTACTGCTGCAATAAGTCCGTACTTTTCTAATTGATTTGGGTAAAGGTTTTTGGAAATATTTCTGATTTCTTGTAAAGCGTCATCAATGGATTTTACAAGTTTTGTAGTGTCAATTTGATCACCATTATTTTGAATCTGATTCTTAAGAAATAGTATATTTTGTCCTACACTATCATGTAAATCTTTGGCTATCCTTTGACGTTCATCTTCCTGAGCTTGGATGAGTTGGAAGGCAATTTTTTGTTGCAGATCTTTTTCAGTTTTGTTTTTTCTGTATTGGTAAAAAGTTAATAAAAGCCCTATCAACAATACTAGAAATGCAGCAAAAAAGGTTAATCTCTCTACTTTAGCAGTTGCAATTTGTGTATCGATAGTCAATTTATCTATTTGGTGTTCTTTATGTTCTAGTTCATAGAGATTGGCCATAGCACTCATTTTTTCATCATAATCTTTTTGGTATACGCTGTCTTTTGTAGCTAAATATTTTTGATGAAACAATAGTGCATCCTTAAACATTCCTTTTGCTTCGAAGATAGCAGCTTGGTTTTTATAACAATCAAAAAGCCAATCATTGCTGCCTATCTCAGTCGCATACTTTATGGCAATAGTGACGTATTTTTGGGCATCATCCCATCTTTCGAGTGCAATATAAATCTCAGCTAAATGCTGATTTATGGCTGTAAGGTAGTGTTTAGAATCATTCAGGTAGTCAGGATAATTTAATATTTCTAATTGATATTTTAGGGCACTTTCATTATCACCTATTTCAAAATAAGAGTTGGAGAGATTGTCTAAACCTATGATAATTAGTTCATTATCTTTAATTATTTGTGCCAATCCTAAATTTTTCTTCAAAATATCCAACCCTTTTTCATGTTGACCAAGTCCTACATAAGCTAACCCTAGTTCCAAGTTAATTTTGATGGTATCTTCGTACTTTTTATGTTGGATGGCAAGTTTTTTTGCTTTTTCATAGTGAATCATTGATTTATTGTGATCCCTCATCTGAAAGTAACTGGAACCGATATAGTAATGTAAATCTATTACTCGCTTATCGTCTGATTTTTTTTCAGTTTTTGCCAAAAGATTATGAAGGATTTCAAAAGTCTTATCGAATAATCCTAAATCATTTAGAATTTTGGCTCTATTTAATTCTGCAAGAAAAATCAATGAATCACTATCCATTTTTTGGGCCACATACAACTGATCATTGATAGCTTTGACAGCATCGCTTGGCTTATTTTCTGATGCCTCTAAAATGATCGAATCTAGACGTTGATACTCTTTGAGTAAATCAGGAAAAGACTGTGAAAGCAATTTATTGGCGGTAAAAAGCAGTATGATGAGTAATAAAACAAGTATGCGCTTCATTTTTTAGGTTATTTTTGGAAAACAAATGTACTAATATTCAATTCGTTTTGTATCTCCGTAACGCAATATGATGGAAAACCACTATGACCTTTTTTATGGGTGTATCCCAAAATTGTACTTTCGAAAAAAAATCTTTTTTTACGCCAACTATTATGGGAGACAAAAGAAATTTTATAACAATTGAATAAAAAAATGGGATTCACCTTTTTTAAAGGATTTCTTTATAGTGTATCCATGAAAAGAACACTATGGGAATGTTTCTTAAATTATTTTTAAATTGGACCTACATCAAAATACTTTTCTAAGCTAGAAATCTTTACTTTTGCACCCTGATATGCTAAGAAAGATCGAAATACAGAATTATGCCATTATAGATAGGCTGGAAATCGCTTTTCCGGATGGATTGACCATCATCACTGGAGAGACTGGCGCTGGTAAGTCTATTTTGCTCGGTGCACTCGGCCTTATCATGGGCAAGCGTGCAGATACTAAGGTACTTTATGACCAAGAAAGGAAGTGTTATGTAGAAGCCACTTTTGACATCACGGCTTATCAGCTCCATGATTATTTTACGGAAGAAGGCCTAGATTATAGTGACGAATTGCTCATCAGAAGGGAGATCGCTCCAGGTGGCAAGAGTCGTGCCTTTGTCAATGATTCGCCTGTGACTTTGGATATTTTGCAGACTTTGACGGAAGGATTGATAGATATTCACCAACAGTTTGATACGCTCGATATCCAAAAACCTGCTTTTCAGTTGCAAATGATAGATGCCCTTGCGGGAAATAAATCCTTGCTCGAAACCTATCAAAATCAATATAAATCTTACAGACAAGCCATTCGAAAACTGGATGAATTGCGTGAGAAAAACAGAAACGCTAATCAGGAAATCGAGTTTCTTTCGTTCCAAATGAATGAATTTAACCAAGCTGAACTCAAACAAGGTGAACAGTCAGACTTAGAAAATCTTCTTCAGAAACTTACTTCTGCTGAAGATATCAAAAAAAATACTACTCTACTAGTGCATGGACTCGAAGAAGACGAAAGTGCCATCATAGGTCAGTTGCAATTACTCAGCAATCAATTCAGTACCATACGGCATCTAGATAAAAGTTATGAAGACGTGTATGACCGATTACTTTCTGTGCGTGAAGAGCTCGCTGACATCGCTAAAGAAGCGTCGTTTATGGCAGATGCCACAGAATATGACGAAGAAGCCATACATCAGACCAATACAAGGCTGAATCTTATCTATCGATTGCAGAAAAAGCATCAGGTAGCTGATTTGGATGAGTTGCTCCATGTAGAAGCTAGTATTCAAAAAAAATTGGATAGTTTTTCTGACTTGACCAATGAAATAGAAACGTTAGAAAGTCAGAGTGTCCAAAAAGAAACAGAACTAAGAGCACTTGCAACCCAACTGTCTGAAAAACGACATAAGGTGATGCCAGAATTTGAAAATAATATCCATGACCTTCTTGTGAGTTTGTCAATGGAGCACGCTTATATCAAGATTAAATCATCGACACTCAAGGAGCTCTCTTCGTCGGGATTAGATGATGTGAGCATACTTTTTGCACCAAATAAAGGCAGTGAATTTTTACCACTCAAAGACACTGCATCAGGTGGAGAGATGTCGAGACTTACGCTATGTGTGAAGTCACTTGTTGCAGGTGCTATCACCTTGCCGACACTAATTTTTGACGAGATAGATGCAGGCGTATCAGGCGATGTAGCTCAAAAAATGGGTGTCATCCTAGCCAACTTGTCCAAAAAACATCAGATCATAACGATCACACACTCGCCACAGATTGCTGCAAAAGCACAGAGTCATTTCTGGGTATACAAGTCAGATACGGATGCGCGTACAGTCACAGCAATGAGAGAACTTAGTATAGAAGATCGGGTGACAGAAATCGCAAAAATGCTGAGTGGAAATCCGCCGACAGAAGCCGCCAAAGCCAACGCCAAGGAACTTATAGGGATATAAACCAATAAGATGGTAAAAAAAATCATCGATATCTATGCAGACTCTTTTTCGGGATTATCGAGAAGTGTCTGGCTCCTGAGTCTCATTATGCTCATCAATAGAGCTGGTGCGATGGTATTGCCATTTATGACGCTGTACTTGACTACTGATCTAGGTTTTTCGCTTTCTGCTGCTGGTTGGGTAATGGGCGCTTATGGTCTCGGAAGTATCTTGGGAGCTTATGTCGGTGGTTATCTGACAGATAAATACGGATACTACCACATTCAGTTGTATTCTCTGTTGATAAGTGTAGTTTTTCTAGTTGCACTCGTTTTTATCACAGACTATTATGCCATTTTGTGTACGGTCTTTTGTTTTTCGCTGGTAGCAGATACATTGCGACCTGCCAACAGTGTAGCCATAGCCGCCTACTCAGCACCAGAAAATCGTACAAGATCATTTTCGTTGATGCGATTTGCCATCAATCTTGGCTTTTCTATTGGTCCAGCGATGGGTGGTATCGTGGCAGGTACCTTGGGTTTTAAGTGGATATTTCTCATCGATGCATTTACCTGTTTAATGGCTGCATATATTTTATACCGATACTTACCATTCAACAGCGCATCCGTCCTAGAAAATAAGACAGAAACCACCGTCACAGGAAGATCTGCGTATAAAGACACAGAATATTTGGTATTCATCATGTTGGTAGCACTGTATGGGATTGCATTTTTTCAGTTATTCACAAGTGTGCCTGTTTATTGGGAAAAGGAATGGTGTTTTTCACCGACAAAAATCGGAATGTTGCTTGCACTGAATGGACTCATCATTGTAGTGCTAGAAATGCCATTTATCAGAAGTTTAGAACACATCACTAGATATATGATCATGACGAGTATAGGTTGTGGATTATTAGTTATGAGTTTTATGGTATTGATAGCAGGATGGACAAGTATCATTCCTGCAGTGATATTTATCGTGTTGATGTCATTCTCAGAGATGTTTGCTATGCCATTCATGACCAATTATGCGGTCTCAAGACCTACAGAAGACCGTCGCGGACAGTACATGGCACTTTATGCAATGGCTTATGGCGTCGCCCATATCGTAGCGCCGCTAGGCAGTATGTTGATTGCCGATAAGTATGGGTTTTATTTGTTGTATTTGGGATTAATTGTTTTGAGTGTTTTGGTGGGATTATCGTTTTTTAGTTTGAGGAGACGGGTTTAGATGTAGGTAAAAATTCTTCATCATTTTAATTATAAAATTATTTCACATTAATCCCGAAGGGATGACAAGATTATAACATACTACTAGATGATATCAAACCCAGAAAGTGTGACATTTCTTAAGATAAATTTGAAGTTTTATTTGTTACAATCCTAAAATGAACCAAATATATTCAACTACTATTTTGTTTTTTTCTTTACTTCCTGTATCACTTCATAAAGATTGGTATTTGAAAGCAAATTTTGACTTTCTCCTTTTTTCTCTACTGGTATGTCAGTGTCACGATATTTGTTTAATCTTTTATTTATCAGCAAATTTGAATCCTTTCTAAGGTCCTTTTGTCAAATGCCATCACATATTGACATCATATTGGTTTTAGACAAAAATCATCTTTTGCCGACTTCAAATCACTTAAATTAAACTTACTCCTCCTCACCTGTTTTATCAGGCTCAGCTGTCAATAATCCACGTTCGTTTAGGAAGTTAAACCACTTAATGACTTTTTTCATGTCGCTGTGGAATACCTTGTCACGATCATAATCTGGAAGAATTACTTCAAAATATTTTTGCAAATCTTTATGAGATGCATTAGGTGATGGGATAGGAAGTTCGGCTTCTTTGTCTAGCATAGTTTGAAATACTACGCTGATCTCTGTAGTATCTGTATCTGTATATAATGCCACTGTCTCCATTGGTGTGAACTGATGCTGGCGTACAGAACAAAATCTAGTTTTGCCCGTGTCCAAATCAGATACTAACAATCCATTGTTTTTGGTCGCTGCCAATTTGAATAATCCAGGCAATCCACTTACAGCTACTATATTTTTGATATTCATTTGTCTTCTATTTTTTGAAAAGGACTGCAAAGATAGATTTTAATACAATATCATAATCCCTTAGGTAGTTAAAATTTGGGTAAGAGAAGAATTTTTTCTTGCTATCCTTCTTATAAATCCTATGTTGTCTGTAAAAATATAAACACTTTTTTACCTATCCTATAAATTCCAATACCCTAAAAAGTGTACACATATCCCAAATGAAGTCCTGCAAAATTATATGATTGTCTGAATCTCTGCGCATCAGTAGTAAATGTTGCAGGAATAAATCTGGCTCTGGCTGCCAAATAAATACGTCCTATCCTATGAAAATCTCTACCTACATTCAGCCCACCGAAGTAACTGAGCCCTACATTGGTACGGTATTGATTGGGTGAAGCATCAACTGAAACAAATGATGTGTCTGAGAAGAGTGTGCTACCACTAGCTTGCATAGATAGATTGAGCATGACACCACCTTCTATGCCAAAAGACCATGGCCCCATCTTTTTTTCGTATCCAATAGCAATAGGAATATCGTACAAACTGAAAGAATGATGTGCTACTTTTTTACCACTCAATGTCTTTTCAGTGACGATGTCCCCTATGATAGTCGTCACTGTATCACCGGTCTGAGAGACGGTTACAGATATGATACCTCTAGACGTATCAAGTTTTGTGTAACTATAATCTAGCTGCATTTTTTCGGTCAGACGTGCGTAAGAAAGCCCTGCTTTCAAATATAAAGGTGATTTCTGTTTTCTAAGTTGTAGGTATAGTGCCGCTTGGATACCTTCTAGTGTTTTTTCATTTTTGTTTCTTAGGTCAAAAACACTATTTTGTTCTCCCGTAGTGTTTTCAAGGGTTTTTAAAGGTCTGAAGTAACCGATTTCAGGTATCAATTCGATATACCATTTATGTCTACTGGAGAAGGTAGGACATACCACCTTATCCGTTACCACTTTTGGACGATCAAAAAGTACATTTGCACTTAGGTTTGACAACAAGCTGATGTTATTTATATTCCTTGTGTTATTGGATTCACTTGCTTGGACGTCAAAAGATGTAGTTTGTTTTTCTACAAGAGCTTCTTTAGATATTTGATTAAGGGCTAAAGTTTTAGTTTGTGTTAGGCTTTGAGAGATAACTTTTTTGTACAGTGACTTTGTTTTTGCTAAACCTTTTGTATTATAATCTGCTTGATTGTCTAACGATGATGTAAATTGTTTATTTTCTGGATTTATATTAGTGTTAATATTTTGAATTTCAATAATTTCCGATTCAGATTGGTTTGATTCCTTTGTTGGGACAGATTTACTATTTTCTTTAACATTAACGATACTTTTACTTTGTAGTTGACCTGATGACATATACATAAGTCCGCTTGCTATAAAGATAGAGCCGATGACAAAAAACCATAATAACATCCATTTCCTGTCCTTCTTCTTATTGCCATGAATTCCGTCTATCAAGGCATTGATATCAAGACCTACCTCATCTTGGCGAAGCGTATTTGCTATTTGTCTTTCGAATTTATTGTATTCCATTGTCTCTATATTTTAAACGGCGATAGCTGTAAAACTATTCACCACATTTTGCTTTTTTATTAATTCCACCAATTTATTCCGTGCCTTACACAATGCTGCTCTTGATGTGCTTTCAGTAATACCGAGCATCTCTGAGATTTCTCCGTGATTAAAACCTTCTACCACATTTAGATTAAAGACAAGGTATAGACTTTCTGGGAGTTTCTTTAAAAGTGCCATGATCTCTTCTACACCTAAGTCACTATATATATCTGGAATATTAGCTTGGCTATATTGGTCTACTGCGGTCTCTTCCACAAAGTAAATCTGATGATATTTTTTGTGTATTGTCAGTGTACAAGTGACTGCGATCCTTTTTATCCACCCTTCAAATGATCCTTTGCCTTCGTACTTATTGATATACTTAAATACATTGATAAAACATTCCTGAAGGGCATCTTTTGCAAGTTCTTTATCTGAAGTATATCTCATACATAAGGCCAAGAGCCCCGGTGCGAACTTTTGCACCAGAGCATCTTGACATGTTCGGTTTCCCTCCTTACATCCTTGTATGATATCTTGCAGATTCAAACTTTATATCTTAATTAATTGATTACTATTTTCTTAAATGCTATGTAACATCCTGTATTCTCATCTGTCACTACAACATAATATTCACCTTTGCTAAGTATTTTTTGGTTGTTGTCAATGGTAAGATCAGTATTTAGATCATTTATCCTAAATATTTTGGTTGCTCCTATTTGACATGATATACAATCTGCACCCGAATTGACTGAAATATTGATATAACCATCACTACAAGTGCCACAAGTGGTATTTACAGCTGTTGCCGTCAGTCCATTGACTAATTGTGGCAAAACGACTTCTTGTGCGATTTCGCATTGAACTCCACCCAAAAGTACAGTAAATCTGAATGTGGTCTCAAAAATATTTGCTTGTATCGGAAAATCTAAAGTCCCAAAGATATTTGTGCCTGCCACAAAATAACTACCAGATAAAAATGGTGAACTTGAGATGTCATACATATTCTTAGTACAAGATGATGAAATAGATGCCACAAATAATGGACCTGCGAAATCCACGCATCCAGTATTAGAACATCCATTGGCATCTGTCACAGTGAGACAATATAATCCTGGTGCATTAGGAATGATTTCTGGATTTGTATCTCCCGTGGACCATAAATAAGAATATGAAGGCACACCTCCATAAGCTATGGCCGACAAAACACCAGCTGTACAATCATTACGCACAAAGACATATGGTTTGCCATTGACTTCTTTACAAAAAACCTTTTCACAATCATTTTCAGTATCTGTGACTGTCACGCAGAATACATTTCCAGTCTGCAAAGAATCTTGAAAATCTTGCATAATCGTAGCTGAAGTAGATAGATTATTTGTCCATTGGTAAGTATAGTTGCCACTACCATTTCCTATTACTACCGTTAATGTGCTTTCACAATCAAAAACAAAATCTGCTGTAAGGTCACAGTTAGAAGCGCAAACATTTAAGTTTAAATCAGAAGATCCACCAGAATTTACTGTAAATGTGGCACTTGTATTATTATTTTGTGCATCAAAGGCAAAAACTTCATATGGCACTTCATCTCCACAAAGATAAGATGTGATATCATATGAAAAACTTCCATCTTCATCTGCATCAAAAATAATAGTTGCTTCATTTATCTTTACTACTACTATTCCGTTTTCTACAGGTACGCCATTGCAACTGATTGTACCTTCGATGATGTCAGATGGTATATTCTGAATGATGATGTCATCTAGAATTACATTATTATCGAATGGTCCTGCTGTGAATGTATATATTTCATTTTGACATTGATAATGATTAATGGTAAATGTGAGTACTTTACCTTTTGGCATCTTTCCACAAAACTCCCCATTGCTATTTGTATATCCATAACCCACACCGAGACCATCAGCTTCGACCTTTACGCCAATATTGACTACTGGGCTTCCATTTTGATATAGCACTTTGCCACATACATTGATTAAAGGAAAAGGAGCATCACAGTTCCAAAAGCTAAAATGGCTAACTTCTGCAACATACACATCATTTTCTAAAGTAGCAAAACCTTCTTCTTTCCACCAGCCTTTGTCTTCATCAAATGACCAAAGCTGGATTTGTGCTGGTTTGGCAGAAGTAACTACTGGAAATTCAATTCTTGCCTTTTTGCCTGGTTTAAGGTTTAATTCATTACCATCATTGTCACGTAACTCAATAGCTACCATACCTAGCGTACCAAGGATGACCGTATTGCCATTGGCAGCATCTGCTATCAGTCCACCTGGCATAATATTTCCTAATTCACGATCATTGGGATTTAGGTATTTGGCAGTGACATTTACTTTTCCCTCGTGGGCTAATCCATCAGCTTTTACTATAGCGTCAGCTGGAAAAACGACCTTACCACCACCAGTAATAGCTACAGAACCACCAGCATTACTATCAAAAGACTTGCCTGACTCAAGTGCCAAAAGTTTTATGTATGCGTAATTGGTGGCGTCGGTATTTGGGTAAACCATATCAGAACCAAGCATATAGCCATTTTTTGATACTTTTATAAAAGTACCTTGTTTGTCCATTTTGGTATTTTTAAATATAAAAACACCGTGCTGGTTCGTTTTTGTCTGACCACTGTAGGTCATTACAATGGCATCTGATACAGGTAAGTTTTTCTCGTCATAGACATAACCGATGATATCACTTTGAATTTCTTCAATAACTTCGGCGGTAAATTTTTCTGATATTATCTCTTCGTTAGGTGAAAATTCATCCTTGTGACATGACATCAAAAGTAGGAAAAAGAAGATGAAAACAAAATTTATAATTCGCATGATAAAGACGCTTATATTAAAAAATAACCAAGATTGACTCTTTTGTACAAAAGTAATATCTATAAGAATGCGAAAATACGATAAACGCTCCTCAAAGGTGAAAAATATTTTTAAAAAACGACAATTACACGAATATTAAAATAAAAAAAGGGGACCACATTTTAGTGATCCCCTTTTATCATATGATTTACCATGTTTGCAATAAAGCAAACTGTAAACTAAGTATTATTTCTGTACGATTACTTTTTTAGTAGCAACACCTTCATTTGTGTGGATCAAAGCGCTATACGCACCTGCTGGAACACTACTTAGGTCAAGCTTAAGTCTTGAATCAAGTACATTATTATATGATTTGTTAGCTACAACTTTACCATCCATACCTACTAACTCTACTCTAACATCATTAGATACATTTTCTAATGTGATGTCGATGTATAACTCGTTAGATGCTGGGTTAGGGAAAGTAGTTACTTCTATATTTGACTGAATATCATAAGTAGAAGTTGTATTCGTTACAATGAAGTCTAAATAAGCCATAGACCAAGCACCGAATCCTTCGTTTCCTGTTCTGCTGTAAGCTCTGCTTCTTATATCTTCATAACTTCCATCAACACCACTTAAACTTGTATATGTACCTGCAATTCTCTCTAAACCCAAACCTAAAGAATCGAATGCTAAGTTAACTGGTGCAGGGAAAACAGATCTATCATAAGAATCATTACCGGCACCACTATGTTGTAAAAACTTATATCTTGGAGCAGAACCATCAAAAGGTGCAGAGTGTGCTGTAACAAAATAAGATGTATTATCTTCAAGACTTACTCTTTCTAAGCTTGGTCCGCCTTCAGCATCTGGAGCAAAAACTTCTACTGTAAAGCTTCTTAAATCTTCTATCTCATCAGTAAAAATTGCACCTGTTCCCACTAACTCTCTTCTATCAGGATTCTCTATTCCCGCAACTTCGTTTAATTTGTATACATCAATGAAAATTGCACCTCCATTTCCACCTGTCACTTCATCGACAGTATTATCAAGACCAAGGGTTACTCCATCAACTCTAAAGTTATCCCCACCATTTACCACATAATAAACATTACCCATAGAGTAATAATTACTCACAGTAACTACCCAACTATCAGCAATATCTTCTAAATATTCTACACCTCTTTCTGCTTCAGAAAGTAAATTTCCAAAAGTATTGTCAGAAACATGAAATTCAAAACCGACGCCATTGTTTCCATTATTTGTAGCAGGTTCATCTGGAGATGAAATTACATAAGTACCTGTATATTTACCAACTACTGCAGGTGGTGTATAAAGACTTGCAAAAACCCTATTTTCATAAATACTATCTCCAAGTACAGTACCATAATTATTTTCTAAAACATCAATTACTACACCAGAAGGATCTTTAATTTCTACTGTCAATACTGTATTTTTTGCTTCAGTGTTTCCAACATTTTCTATATCAGCCATTAATGGCATCTCTGATACTTGATCTTTAGGAACTTTTAAAGTTGGAGCAGTTGCAAACCATCCGCTATTAACTTTAACATCAATAACTGATCGATCATAAAGTAATACATCATCCAAGACAAAAGTATAAAAGTCAGCATTATTCACTGTAAATCTCACTCTACAGTTTTCTTTATTCGCAAATTGAGGTACCGGATAAATAACAGTCTCTGGCAATGCTGATGTATTTATTGCATTATTTGTCGCAATAATAGTAGGTGCAGACCAGTTACTACCATCAAAAAATGAAATCTGCGCATTACCATTCAATCTATTATGGAACATTGTAAATTGAAGAATAATATTATTTTTACCTCTACAGTCGATAGGAGGTGAAATAAGACTAGATGTATATCTAAAGTAAGGCTGTGCAAAAGTCGGATTATCGATTGTTTGAAGCGCTTCGATATCCATTACCGCTGTACCATTACATTGAGTCGTAGATTTTATGTTGTTATCTGTAAAACCTCTTGCAGTTCTTGGAAAACCTGATTCAGAGTGGTACCAAGTAACTTTAGAATTAAGAGCAGTATCTAGGTTTTCGATGATCCAATCATTTAATCCACCATCAAAATCACCTTGTCCTTTTACATTTCCCCAGAATACATCATCTGCATATGTAGGGTCGCATTCTACTGGTTTGTTAAGTAACTCAACTGTACCAACTGTACCATTGAGTATGTTTGCTCTGATTGTCTGACAATCAGCAAAAGACATCATGTAAGTGTTGATATTCTGAGCAAGACCCAAAGCGCCGCCTGTGAT
>DAOLFJ010000111.1:0-13189 GCA_035326365.1 Saprospiraceae bacterium
TACAGATACTATCCGTCCTGTTGCGACAGCCTCAATTACAACAATTATTAATGGTGTTAATGTGCCATGTTTTGGTAATAATTCTGCCGTCATCAGAGTAAGTATTTCAGCTGGAACATACCCGATTACTGTAAAATTATTTAAAGGAAACCAAGAAATCAGGTCGCAAGTAGTCAATACACCAACATTTGACTTTACAGGTCTAGATGCGGGATCATATAGAGTGGAATATAGCAATACTGCTGGTGCTGGTACACCTACCAATCTGGTAATTACACAACCTACTAGACTTGTAGCCACACAAAAAGTAGAGTGTACCGAAAAGAATGGTGCCACTGGATCGATTGAAATATCATTAAATAATACGGGTACTTTCCCTTATACTTTTAACTGGTTTGGTTTAAATGAATCGGATAATAAAGTCGAAGACTTGCCAGCAGATGCATATAATGTGACTGTGACAGATGCCAATGGATGTACACTTACAGTAACAAACATAGAAGTCAAAGATTGCAGTTTAGAAGGACCATGTTACGAAGCATCAACGATCATCTCACCTAATGGAGATAATATTAACGATGTATTCTTGATCAATTGTGTCACGGACGAACCTTCAGACTTAACTGTTTTTGACAGATGGGGAAGAGTGGTTTATTCACAAAGCAATTATGATAATACTTGGCAAGGGATAGATAATGCTGGAAAGGATTTGATCGAAAGTTCTTATATTTGGGTACTTACCGTGAATTTTGGCCAAGGCAGAAAAGAAGTTCAAAAAGGTACTGTCACAGTATTAAGAACAAGATAATCAAACATTGAAGAACAAATTCATAAAAGATAAAGATATGAAGTCAATACAATATATTAAATTTTTGGTCATAGCTTCTGTGATCATAATTGCTTCACAAAGCATCCACGCTCAGTCAAGATATTTTGATGAAAGATATTTATATACGCAGGCGCACCTAAGTCCACAACTGATCAATCCTGGAGCATATGGATCTACACCACAACAACAAATATTGATCAATTACCGTAATAAGTGGGCAGGTATTGATGGTGCACCTAGCACATTGACCTTATCATACAATGGTCCTGTGGGTAATGGTATCGGAATAGGTGTGAATGTCCTTTCAGACAGATTTGGATCTTTAGAAACAACTAAAGGTGCATTTGGTGTAAGTTACTCTATAAAATCACCTACCAACCAAATAGGATTCGGGATATCTGCCGAGTATATCAAACATGGTCTTTCTGGTTTTGGAAATGCTGATCCACTTGATCCATTAATCGGATTAGGACTTGCAGGTGCAGAATATTTTGATGCAACCCTTGGTGTTTATGGTACTTACATGGATAGATTGACTTACGGATTGTCTCTTCCATCTGTGATTAGTTCTAGAATAACTGAGATAGTGACAGATACTTTAGAAAGAGAAGTAGGGATCATTCTTCAGGCTGGTTACAAAGTGGATGTTCAAGATGATATCACAATGACGCCAAGCATTATCCTAAAAAAATTAGCAAATGTACCTACACACTTAGATTTGAACCTAGTCTTTGGATTTTTGGGTGATAAGTTGTTGGGTGGCGCTTCTTACACATTGGGTGCTGACAAAAGATTGGGCTTTTTGATAGGAACAAAAATGGAAAAATTAAATCTTTTCTATTCATACAATACGTCATCTAATCTAATCCAAGATTACAATAGTGGTTCGCATGAACTTACACTTGGCGTAAATTTCGGAGGAAAATAACAGATAATTTACAAAATCATACAAAAAGGAGTTCAGTAGTAATATTGACTCCTTTTTTTGTTTATAGCAAAATGAATTTTTATCTTTGATTTTTTATAATCGAAACCTTAGCAAATGAGGATAAATGGTCATGGTCACTTGCTGCCCTACCCTAGTCAGATTCCCAAATTTATGAAAGATAAAGGATTCTTTTGGGTAGAAGATGATATGAGTTTTATGTGTCAAGGTAATTGGCGTAGACCTGTCACCGATGCCAGTTTTTTTCTCAATGAGAAGATCGCTTGGATGGATAAAAACCATATTGATAAAGAAGTTGTACTTAATCTATCTCAACTTTATTGTAATGGATATAAACGGGAAGACGCACGAGATGTCATCAGGTTTCAAAACGAGTTTAATGCTTCACTACAAGCAGAATATCCTGATAAGTTTATTTCTGGTTTTGTAGTACAACCACTTTACGTAGATGATGCATTGGAAGAAATACGTAGATGTGTGGAGCAATTTAATCTACCACTGCTATGTCTGCCTTCCCATTTTTTGAATAAAGATAGTAAGTGGACTGCTATAGCTGATGAGTCTGTACTTCCCATCTTTGAGCTTGCAGATCAATATAAATTGGCCGTAGAAATCCATCCTTACAATGCTGAAGACATCATACAACTAGATGATAAATTTTGGCGTTTTCATTTGATTTGGATGTGCGCACAGACGGCGGATGCATGGCATTTTTATAGTCTCATGGATTTTCCTGATAAATTCCCTAATGTTAGAGTTTGTTTTGCACATGGCAATCAATTCGGGCAGATGGGATATGGTAGAAGAGTCCAAGGGTACAAAGGCAGACCTGATTTATTTGTTGGGAGCAGAGATCCAGAAACCAATAGTCGCAATAGCAATGTATTTTTTGATTCTATAGTCCATGATGTTTTATCATTCGAATTATTAATAAAAAGATCAGGTGTCAGTCAAGTAATCGCAGGTCTAGATGATCCATATCCGCTTGGCGAGATGGAAAGTGTTCCTGGCTGCTATCCTGGCAAAGTTATCGACGAAGCTGTAGATGCTAGTATGATTTCAGCGAAGGACAGAGATGATATTTGGCATAAAAATGTTATGAATTGGCTATATGGTAGTTAATAATATTGAACCATAATAGGTTATCAATTAAAAACATAAACCTACATTTGTATTATAAATAATAGACATTAAAAAAGAAATTTTGGATACATCACTTCAGTTTGCCCAAGAACAAGATCAGCTAGACCCTTTAGCAAATTTTAGAAAACAGTTTCACATTCCCAAAGATCCTAGCGGTCACGATACCATTTATTTATGTGGTAATAGTCTAGGATTGATGCCCGTATCGACGACTGCTTATGTCAATCAGGAACTAGAAGATTGGAAAAATCTAGGTGTAGAAGGTCATTTCCATGCCAAAAATCCATGGATGCCTTACCATGAATTCCTAACAGAAAAAATGGCAAAAGTAGTAGGCGCATTACCTTCAGAAGTGGTCGTCATGAATAGTCTGACAGTCAATTTACATTTACTAATGGTGAGTTTTTATAGACCTACCAAAACTAGATATAAAATATTATTCGAATATTCGCCATTTCCATCTGATAGGTATGCTATAGAAAGCCAGGTAAAGTTCCATGGTTTTGATCCTAAAGATAGTATGATCGAACTTGTACCCGACGAAGGTCACAAAACAGTGAGCTTGGATAATATCAAAAATATATTAGACATTCATGGTGATGAAATCGCCCTTATCCTGATAGGTGGCGTCAATTATTACACCGGACAAGCTTATGATATCAAGTCTATCACACAAATGGGACATGCCAAAGGATGCGTAGTAGGTTTTGATCTTGCACATGCTGCTGGAAATTTACAATTGCAATTACATGATGATGGACCTGACTTTGCTGCATGGTGTACCTATAAATATCTTAACTCAGGCCCTGGCAGTCTTTCAGGTTGTTTTGTCCACGAAAGACACCATAAGAATACAGAGCTCCCAAGATTTGCAGGTTGGTGGGGCCACGACAAAAAAACAAGGTTTTTGATGGGTGATGATTTCCAACCAATAGAAACAGCAGAAGGCTGGCAACTGAGCAATCCACCTGTACTTTCTATGGCTGCGATAAGAGCTTCTCTTGATATTTTTGACCAAGCTAGTATAGCTGCTTTGAGACAAAAATCTGAAAAGCTTACTGCCTATTTAGCATACTTAATTGCTCAAGAAGACAATAAAAATATAAGGATTATCACACCTTCTGATGCCCAAAATAGAGGTTGCCAATTGTCCATACAAATGATAACACCAGACAAAAAACTATTCAATTATCTGTCAGATCGTGGAATTATATCAGACTGGAGAGAACCAGATGTAATCAGGGTAGCTCCTGTCCCACTCTACAATTCATATGAAGATGTATGGCATTTTAGTAGGATTTTGCATGAAGGACTTCGGGTGAATGAGTGAATGTTTGAATGTTTGAATGTTTGAATGAGAGAATGTTTGAATAGGAGAATGAGTAAATGGGAGAATGAGTGAATGATGTGAATGATGTGAATGGGAGAATGATCGAATTCGTGAATGCGGAAAAAAATTAATCCCGACGGGATGATATGATTATAGAGAGTGAGTGATTAATCCCGACGGGATGATATGATTATAGGATATATACCCAACGGATTTTTAACCCTAAAAGGGTGATATTTGGTGTAATTTGGTGAATGGCTGAATGACGCAAACGAGACGTTTGCACTAACCCAAGCTTCGCGAGGACGCGAAGCTTATCATTGGGTTTCAAGGGTTGATATTGAAGTTGCAAACTTGTTTGAAACATACCTAAGTGCTTGCAAACAAGTTTGCAACTCCAGAAAGAGCCTCCCGTAAGAATTCATCAATCTACATTTGCCAAGATCAATGGTCTGCTGATGGCTTCTTCTAAGGAGATAAACGTCTCTGTTCTTTGAATGCCTTTGATGGCTTGCAGTTTTTTGGATAAGACTTCTCTAAGGTGATCTGTATCTCTACAAATTATTTTGGCAAAGATGGAATAATTTCCTGTCGTGTAATGCGCATCTACGACTTCAGGGATTTTTTTCATCTCTGCTTTCACACTGTCATACATATGAGACTTCTCTAAATAAATACCCAAAAAAGCAACAATATCGAAGCCAAGAGCATCGTAATTTAAATCTGCGCGGATGCCTTTTATCAAATTTGCTTCTGTGAGTTTTTTGATTCTGACATGGATAGTACCTGCTGAAACAAAAAGTTTTTTTCCTATTTCTGCATAAGACATTTTGGCATCTGTCGCTAAAATAGAAAGAATCTTAGAATCGACATCATCTAACTCTACTTGCTTTTTTTTAGATATCATACGTAAATATTTGTGCAAATTTGAACATTTATTCATTAATCGATGGTATTTGTTAAATAATAATTATTACTTTTTATAATAAAATCCATGATTTAATACTTCAAAAACACAAAATATTGGGCCAAACGTGTAGAATGCATTAATTTGGCAGGAAATTAGCAGTACAAGGTTTGATACAAGACCATATTGTTTTTTATTAATCATAATTGATACCATTAGTATTTTGGATTCCCACAAAAAAGATAATTATAATATCATCCAACCTCTTCTCTTATCTGCATGTATTGCGGTAGGTATGATGGTCGGATATAAGATGAATGACCGAGAAGACGGATCTCTCATAGAAACTGTCGCATACGATGACGAACATATCAAATTAGTAGGAAGAGTAGAAGAGTTATTGAGATTTGTAGAAAACAAATACGTAGATAGCCTTAATACTGACGACTTGCTAAATGAAGCTGTTTCTGCCATATTTTCTAAACTCGATCCACATTCTAGTTACATATCTCCTAGCGAACTAGCAGACATCACTGACCAAATGAATGGATCATTTAATGGAATAGGTATCGAAAATTTTATCGTAGATGATACCATCAATATTTATCAAGTGATGGATGACAGTCCGGCGTCTCGTGCAGGCATAAAAGCATTTGACAAGATCGTAACGATAGATGACTCGATCATTGCAGGTAAAAATATTGCCTACGAAAAAGTAAGGTCTATGCTTCGCAAAGAAAAAGGCGAAAAAGTGACCCTTGGCATTATGCGGGACAAAAACATTCTTGCTACAGATGTGACCATCGATGTTATACCTGTCTCGTCGGTTTCTTCTTCATTGTTACCTGAAATAGAAACGGCATATATAAAAATAGAAAGATTCGGTTCTAAGACTTACACCGAGTTTATGGATGAAGTAGAAAAATATTTCCAACCCATCAATGTCGATAAAAAGGGGACAGCAAAACATCTCATTCTAGATCTTAGAGACAATCCTGGTGGCTATCTTCCCGAAGCTACAAATATCTTATGCCAATTATTTGCTGAAAAGGATAAGTTACTAGTATATACTGAAGGAAGGAAAAATAAAAAAAATGAATACAAAAGTAATGGTAAACATTTCTTCCAAATAGACCAAATTGTAGTGCTCATTGACGAAAATTCCGCATCAGCTAGCGAAATCATAGCAGGTGCTATCCAAGATTGGGATCGTGGCCATATCATAGGCAGAAGGTCATACGGCAAGGGACTCGTACAAGAACAATATGATCTGAATAATGGCGGAGCGATCAGACTGACTGTCGCTAGGTATTATACGCCTTCAGGAAGGTCGATTCAGAGAGATTATTCTGATAGAGAAAGTTATGATGAAGATTATGGCGCTAGGTACACAAATGGTGATTTGTTTCACAAAGATAGTACTTTGGTCGATGACAAAAAGGAGTATTTTACATTAGTCAAAAAAAGAAAAGTGACAGCTTCAGGTGGCATCACACCCGATATTTTTGTGGGAATGGATACGATATTCAGAAATGAAAACTTTATGCTTTTGAAGTCACTTATACCTGAATTTACATATAGATATGCTACAAAAAACAAATCAAAAATCCCAAACACATTAGAAGGTATCAACAACTGGAAAGTGAGTGATGATTTCTACAAATCATTTTCAGAATATGCTTTGAAAGAGTCAGAAGAAACATCAATACCTTCGGGTCAACTGAATAAACTGGACAGCGAAATAAAAAGCAATCTTATGAAAATTATCATAGGAAAATCCAAATCTGAGTCCTTCTTGCTTAGTCAAGATGCTGCCATCCAAAAAGCATCTGAAGTGATTAAGAATAAGGTGGAATTGAAGTAATAGTAAAATTTCACTTTTCTAGTGCTTTTAAAATACGCTGTTCATTTATAATAACATCTCTAAATAAAATATGAGGGAAAACCTTATGTTTTGATACCTTAAATGCTTCATTAATCTTTATCAGTGTTGGAGCTGTAATAAGAGAAATATTGATTTCAGTATCAATTTCGCAATCTGTTATGAAATCATCACTGAAGTCAGGAGCAATCAATAAAACCTTATTTACTCTAAGGCCGTTATGATTTAATAAATTCTGATATGATTTTAATTGCCTTGAAACCATACTGAATTTATTGTAGCCGATCTCTTTATTAGTTTTACATTCTACAAGTATAACTTCATTTCCGTCCAAATTTATTAGAATATCTATTTTATCCTTTGGAGTATTAAGTTTATTTTTTAGTTTTTCATCTACGTTAAACCCTAATTTTTGAAATATAAACTTTGTCAGCTCTTCAAATTTCAAACCTAATTCAGCTTCCTTAATGACAATACCATTATCTTTTAATGCATTTATGTTTCTAAATCCAATATTCTCATAATTCTCAAGTAAAAGGTTTTCAGTATCTTTATAGTGTTCTAAAATATTTGAAATATTATCTCCTCTTTGCTTAATATTCCTTTCTTTTAAAAATTTAATTAAATCATCTTTGCTAATTAGGTCTAGAATATCTCTTGGTTTTATATTATAATCCAGCAAAAAACTCCCATACAACACCACTTCTTCTTGAAATTCAAATTGTTGTCTTATATACCTATTTAAACTAGGTAAAGTTTCATTTAACTCATTAAGAAGTTTTTCATATCCATCCAGAGAAATTCCAATACTTTCATCCTTTTCAATTCCATCATAATATTTCTGTAAGCTTAAAATTTTATCTTCTAATGTACTCCCTTTAAGATTTTGAATACCTAATGTTTCTTCAAAAAGCTCGTTAAGTTCTTTTTTCTTTTCAGTTATTGTTAAGCCGTCTTTATAAATATCATTTTTTAAAATACTAGAAAACGAAACTCCAATACTGATTATTTCTTCGATTTTTTCTGTAATAGAAAGCTTCCTATCAATTCCATGTTTTTTTGCTATTTGATTTATAACAGGTTCTCTAAGTGCCTTTAAGGTCCTTCTAAAATACTTATCTGCTACTTGTTTTTCTCTTGACTCTCTCAATATTGAAACAACCTCGTCAGGAATATAAATGGTATTATCCTTCTTAGAAAAAAATATTACACCTATATTCTTTAAGTTATTTATGACTTCTTGGATATCCAATTTTTTTATTGGTATAATTGAATAATTAATCAACTTAACTTCTTCCTGAGACAAATCCAATTCCTTACTCAACGTCAACAAAATAGAATGTTCGTCAGATGTTATCTTTTTATCTCTATTATTTAATACATCGTTTTCATATGCTGTTTCTAAGCATGACTTATAAATTTTATAATCACGTCTTCTATCCGCAAGCATTTCTGTTTTTTCTGATTCCATCTCAAGAGTCAAAGACTTTGTTTTGTCTTTAATAACCTTGAGCTGTTTTTCATATAATCTAGAAAACCAGTCTTGTTTTAAAATACAATTTCCGTCTTTAATTATAATATCGATTAAGATATCAAATTGAGATTGTGTCTCCCTAAATTCTGACTTTATAATTTCTTTAAATTCATCCTTGATAAGCGAAAATATTTTAACAATATTTTGATTGTCAACAGACTTTATGGTTTTATCGCCTGATGAAAGTATCTTATCAATTTCAATACTATTTTTTGGTTTTTTAACAATAATATTGTCTATAATTTTAATGAATGAGTTCTTTTCTAAAGAACCAAGTTTGTCCAAAATCTTTTCTAATTTCATAATTGCACCAAATATTTGATGTAAAGATATTTAATTTTAAGAAACTGACTTAATCAATCAAAAAATTATTCTTAAATCATGTAGTTTCTTAATATTTCATTTCTATTCATTAACCGATAGCATGTCTGAGAGCCATACCATCAGAAGATAAAGGGTGTACCGATAGCATGACTTAAAGCTATACTATCGGGAGTTACATTTCCTTTTTAAGATATTCTGCTGTATGACCATTGCTCTTCTTGATCATGGCTTCGGGTGTGCCTGCAAATTGGATAATACCGCCTGCCTTACCGCCTTCAGGACCTAGATCTACCACATAATCTGATACCTTGATGACATCCATATTGTGTTCGATGATGATGACAGTATTTCCTTTTTCTACAAGCTTATCTATAACACCAAGCAGTTGCTTAATATCGTCAAAATGCAATCCTGTCGTCGGTTCGTCTAAGATGTAAATCGTGTTGCCTGTATCTTTTTTAGAAAGCTCTTCAGATAGTTTTACACGTTGAGCTTCTCCACCTGAAAGCGTGGTTGCTTGCTGACCAAGTGTGATATAACCAAGTCCTACGCTATCCAATGTTTTTAGTTTTCTATATATGGATGGTATGCTTTTGAAAAATTCAGTAGCATCTTCTACCGACATATCCAAGACATCAGATATAGACTTCCCTTTGAACAGAATCTCCAATGTCTCTCTGTTATAACGCTTACCCATACATTGCTCACAATCCACCAAAACATCGGGCAGGAAATTCATTTCTATGAGTTTTTTGCCTGCGCCTTCACATGTCTCACATCTACCACCAGCCACGTTAAAAGAGAATCTACCGAGCTGATATCCACGTATCTTAGCTTCTGGCATATTGCCAAACAACTTTCTGATATCTGTAAATACGCCAATGTATGTTGCTGGATTTGATCTTGGTGTACGACCTATCGGTGATTGATCTATTTCTATGACTTTATCTAGGTGTTCTAGTCCTGAGATACTTTTGTATGGTAGCGGTTTTTGAATACTATTGTAAAAATGTTGTCTCAGGATCGGGTACAAGGTTTCATTGATCAACGATGACTTGCCACTACCAGACACACCTGTCACACAAATGAGCGTACCTAGTGGAAGTTTGATATCTACGTTTTTGAGATTATGACCTGTGGCGCCTTTTAGCTCTAGGAATTTGCCATTGCCTTTGCGTCTAGTTTTAGGTACTTCTATGCGGAGTCTATTGCTAAGATATCCTGCCGTCGTGCCGCCGAGTTTTAGGAACTCTTCTGGCGTACCTTGTGTCACGATTTCACCACCATGCATACCTGCGCCTGGACCAAGATCAATAATGTAATCTGATGCCAACATGATGTCTTTGTCATGCTCCACCACAAGCACAGAATTGCCTATTTCCGTCAAGTCTCTGAGTGCTTTGATGAGTTTGTGGTTGTCACGCTGATGCAATCCGATACTTGGTTCATCCATAATGTAAGTGATGCCTGTAAGTTGACTACCTATTTGGCTAGCTAGTCTTGTACGTTGGGATTCTCCGCCAGAAAGTGTCCTTGTGGTACGATTGAGATTGAGATATCCGAGACCTACTTCAAGGAGAAAACCTAGTCTGAGTCTGATTTCCTTTAAGATTTCGAAAGAAACCGCTTTTTGTTTTTCATCCATATGACTAGGCAATTCACCTATCCAAGCGTGCAACTCATCAATGTTCATTTCTCCTAAATGACCGATATGTTTTTCACCTAATTTGAAGTGAAGCGATTCTTTTTTCAACCTAAAACCTTCACAAGTTTGACAAGGTACGATGCTCAAAAACTCTTCTGCCCACGACCTGATTTTTTCAGAACTAGAGTCTCGATACCATCGCTCCACCATATTGACAATACCTTCATTAGCAAGGTCATAGAGATAATCATTGGCCACATTTCCGTAAGCCACACCGTAAGAATTGTCACCACCATGAAGGATGATTTCTAGCGCTTTTTCTGGTATTTTATCTACAGGTGTATCAAAATTAAATTTATAGTCAGCGGCTATTTTTTTGAGTTGTTTGAATGTATTGGTATCCCTTACGGCACCAAAAGGTTTGATCGCTTCTTGGTTGATATTTTTGGATTTATCAGGGATAATTTTGGCCATATCGGCTTTATGTTGTTCACCTAAACCATTACAATCAGGACAAGCGCCATAAGGCGAATTAAAAGAGAAATTATTGGGTGATGGTTCGTCATAGGAGACACCTGATAGTGGATCCATGAGACTTTTGGAGTAGGCCTTCATTGTATTATCATCCGTATCAATGATCATAATGAAGTCATTTCCCAATTTCAAACCCATCTGTAAGGAAGCTGTCAGCCTTTCGGTTTTGTCAGTTTCTACCTTTAGACGATCTACTACGATCTCTATATCGTGCACTTTATATCTATCGAGCTGCAAGCCCTGTACTAGATCTACGATTTCGCCATCTACCCGAACTTTGGTAAATCCTTTTTTGCGTGTCTGATCGAATAATTCTCTATAATGACCTTTTCTAGCCCTGATGACAGGTGCAAGAATAGCTATTTTTTTACCATAAAAGTGAGAAAGCGCATGTTCTACAATCTGATCTTCGGTGTATTTGATCATTTTTTCGCCGGTGACATAAGAGTACGCCTCACCTACCCTAGCATATAAAAGTCGAAGAAAATCATAAATTTCAGTGGTCGTACCAACAGTAGACCTAGGATTCCACGCTGTCGTTTTTTGTTCTATGGAAATGACAGGACTCAGACCATCTATTTTTTCGACTTCAGGTCTATCCATCGATCCAATAAATTGGCGTGCATAAGCAGAAAATGTCTCCATATATCGACGTTGACCTTCTGCATATAGCGTATCAAAAGCGAGCGACGACTTCCCACTACCACTCAGACCTGTGATGACCACGAGTTGGTTGCGAGGAATTTTTACAGAAACATCTTTGAGATTATTCTCATTGGCACCGATAATGGTGATAAAATCATCTGCGGTAATGGTATCTTCGTCTAGGTCTAAAATATCTTGCATGATCAGATTATAATCAATAAATAAAGGTATAACAAGTGAATACTTTTTACTAGAAAATTGTTTTGGAGACGGGTATCTATTTTGAAGATTAGCGCCTTACAGCTTAGGACAATTAGTATGATGCGACCACTAAGGTCATTTAGGAATACACTAAAATGCACAAAATATAATATAAAGAGAGACTAGCTGAGAATTTTCACTATTAAAACCAGGAAGTATTCCACTAAGAAATTGAAAGTTATTGTTATTGAGTATCCAAAACTGTCAGCTAGCCAACAATTTTCATGAAAAGTAATGAAAAATCACATTGATATCGACACAAACTATTATCTTTGGTACTAGAAGAAGAAATAGATGATTTTTGTCCGGCGAAATGATAAAGTGAAACGAAAACTGACAGCTGCACAATCCTACCTTTTCTGATTATTGAAATAATCGTTAAAATTATACGAAATGAAAAACGTTTTAGTCCTTTTCTTATTGGCTTTTTGTGGTGTGGCAAGTGGTCAGATTATTGATTTTCCAGATGCTAATTTTAAGAATGCATTGGTGAATACGATTTGCGCAGATACGGATGGAAATGGTAGTTTTGACTCTGACGCTGATTTGAATGATGATGGGGAGATAGACATTGAAGATGCTTTGAAAATTATTAGTCTTGACCTTTCAAATAAACAGATTTCTAGTTTGGAAGGGATTGGTAATTTCAAAAATTTGGAAAGACTTTATTGTTTACAAAACGAAATTATAACTCTGAATTTACAAGAATTGTCCAATTTAACTTTTTTATCGTGTGGAACAAATCAACTTTCTAGCATAAATATTCAGGAATTGGGAAACTTAGAATATGTTTATTGCAATAATAATTTATTGACGACAATAAATGTAAAAGGGCTAGTAAACTTGAAAACTTTAGATTGCAATACTAATCAACTAATAAACTTAGATGTACAAGAATTGGCGAATTTAAAGACTTTGCGTTGTTATAAAAATCACTTGACTGCTTTATATCTCAAGGAAGCAAAGCTTAATCACACCATACTTTTTCAAGAAAATCCAGAACTTAGTTATATCTGCTGTGACGAAGATAGAATAACTGAAATAAAAAACATGGCTATTGAAAATGGCCAAAACTGCGAAGTTAATTCTGAATGTACCGTTACGAATACCAATAACTTTTTTACAGAAGTCAACATCTATCCTAACCCCGTTACTGACATCTTATACCTAGACACTAAGGACAACTGGACCAAAGCAGAAATCTATGAT
>DAOLFJ010000482.1:0-2623 GCA_035326365.1 Saprospiraceae bacterium
GTGAACTAAACGATGAGATTATTTTGAAGTCAGGTTCATAAGATGTTGATTATAAGGCAATAAAAACTTAAACATACTTTTAGTACCATACAATAAAAGTGACATGGTATGGGACTATTTTTAGATGGAATGTTGTGCGTAAGCGAACAAATAAAAGTCATATTCGGATCACATGAGGGCGGAAGAACGATCGTGAAGATTATGGATTAATTTAAATTTAAAACCAAAACAATTATATAGATTTTACTTATGATGAAAGATAAAAATGGAAATGGCCAATATTACAAAAACTACTTTCTAACCTTAATAAAATTTGGAATGAAGCGATTATTTTTAATATTTGGGTTATTGTTTTTTGGGAGCTTTGGTCTTATTAGCCAATCAAAAGTCGAATTAATCATAGACTCTCTAAAGACTTTGGCAGAGAATGCAAAGGATCTTCGGATAAAGACGGACCAATATCTAAATATTTCTGAGCAATATCTTAACATTGATTTAGCAAAAGCTAAAGAATATGCTGAAATGGCGGAGAAATTAGCTTACAAAAATCAACTAAAAGATAGATATTCTGAATTGCACTTATTAAATGGTTTTGCATTCGGTTATTTAGGAGATTTTAAAAAAGCGATTTATCATCTAAATTTATGTATCAAGCATGCAGGTGTTTCTTATAAAAAAGGGCAGGAAGCAGCTGCATACAATGCATTAGGTCTTACATACTTGCAGATGGGGGATTTTCCTAATGGTACCAAGACCCTATATGACGCATTAAGAATACTTGAGAAAATTAAGAATGAACCCTTAGAAGCCACAATTTATGGAAACTTAGGTATTATATATTTAGAGACTGGGCAATTTGATAAAGCGGAAGAAGTACTATTAAAGTCTATTGAGAAAAGTGAAAAGATTAATGACTTGTATACCCTTGCAGGTGCTACTTCAAATCTAGCTACAGTGTATTTAAATCAACAGAAATATAATAGCGCCATTGAAAAATTAAAAAAAGCAGTAAATATTAATAGAGAAATTGGAAATGAAAACTTTTTGGCAATAAATTACGAAAATTTGTTCGGTGCATATTCAAAAATTGATAATGTACCTGAAGCCATAAAGTATGGGAAATTGGCATTGGATTTGGATATTAAAATTGGTAATAAAGAGAATGAAACAATTGTTTATCAACACTTAGGCGAACTCTATCAAAAGCAGAAAGATTTTGGTGTGGCAGAAAAATATTTCTTAAAAAGTATTGCAATTTGCGATTCCTTGGGATATATAACTAAAATGGGAAATGGCTACAAATCACTCTACACATTATATAAAGAAAAAGGTGATACAGATAAAGCATTAAATGCTTATGAAGAGCATATATCCATCAGAGACAGTTTATATACACTGGAAGGTGCCGAAAAAATTGCAGAAGAAAAAATTAAATTTGAGTATGATAAAAAAGCGCTTGTACTTAAATATCAAAAGAAACTCTCGGACAAACAACTTGCCAACCAATTACTACTAACTACTCAGCAAGACCAAGCGCTCACCCTCAAAGAACTAGCCCTGACACTCAGTAACCAAGAAAAAGACCTCACCCAACTTGCCTTCGAAAAAGAACAAGCTGAAAAACAAGAAAAGGAAAAAGATCTGGCTCTGAAAAGTATCGAACTCACAGCACAACAAAAGCAAAATCTTTATTTAGGTGGATTCATCTTTTTATTATTGGCAGGTCTTGGGGCATTAATATATTTTTATCAAACCATGAGGAAACAAAAAAACATCATCGCTCAACAAAACCAACTCAACGAGCACACCATTTCTATACTTTCACATGATATTAAAGAGCCATTACTAGGGGTCAAACTCCTTCTTAAAAACCTAAATGTCAACGATCCCTTTTTATCCCAAGCATCTCTCAGTCTCGAAAATCAGATTAGCTCTGTCAATGATGTACTCGACAATTTACTAAACATGAAAAAGCTGTCTATGACTGAAAGTGGTAAAAATCCTACATCTGAAGTACAAGATGTAGTCGAGAGTGTAGTCAACCAAATGCAACATGCTATTCAAGAAAAAAATATCACCGTCCAAAACTTATTACCGGCAGATTTCACCTTGCCTATTGGTACTGAAAAACTTCAGATTGTCGTTCACAATATATTGTCCAATGCCATCAAATACAGCCACCCTGATCAATCGATCAAAATATATAAAGAAGGAAACGGGTTTTGTATCCAAGATTTTGGAGTAGGACTATCCGATGTAGAATCCGCGAAGATGATGACCGATGTCAAAAACTCTAAACCAGGTACCACACAGGAAGAAGGACATGGTATGGGGCTTTATCTAGTGGGGATGTTGTTGCAAAGTGAACAAGTCAAAGTCTTATTCGAATCACCTGAAATAGGGGGAACCATCGTGAAGATTATGGGTTAGTAATGTTGCAAATCTAAAGGAAGTTTGTAGCTGCGATCCTATTATCAAGTTTTGCAATTTAATTGTAGATTTGCTTATTTGCGGATTTGCTAATACAGCGGCAGCTTTGCATTTTTTAGAGTTTAGTATTAAGCCCAGATAAGTTATTAGAACTTCGTCATGAAAGTCAAAAGTCCAATAAAATAAAGGCTTT
>DAOLFJ010000483.1:0-2617 GCA_035326365.1 Saprospiraceae bacterium
AGTCTGTGAACCGTATCCGTAGATGATCTATCGTATCTGGCTCGTAGCGATATTTGGCGATGGGATGATTGTTTAAACCTAGTGTATCGCAAGTGCTACCATCTAATGAGCTTAGACGATACTCTGCTATATTTGGTAATACGCGACTTATGTTTGTGTTCATTTTTAAACTATGCTGCCGAACATCGCAAGCTTCACCTTCTGCTTGCGGATGTTGCATAACACCTAGCCATCTATTACTTGCTGATGAAGGGAATATATATATTCTGCCATCGGGACCAAGCTTCATAGCCCAAAAATTAACGCGATATTTTATAGCATTAGTAGTGTCAGGAACTCCTGGAGTAAATTGGTAAAAACCATCGAACACAGCTACAACTTTTTCACTGCCCAAAATATCATTGGATTCCATTTCGTATTGTTTGATTTCTACGTTATTACATACATACAAATATTTAGTATCTTGGGAAAATGAAACGCCAGAACCACTGTTGAAATCTACATTAAAAAACTTGTGTTTTATTGTACCCAAATTCCCACTGCATCTATCAAATGGAGCCACACAAAAGCCACCACCATTCTCATCAAAATGACCTCCAACATACCAAGCCAACCAGTTACCATCAGGTGATACGCTAATTTGCCCTGTTGTTTCTGGAAAATCAAAAACAGAAACATCTTGTCTCCCTGTTTCATGTATACCATATGGGTCTATCAAGTAAGTGATCATTTCCTGATGCCTACCGGAAAAAGTTATGAGCCACCAGTCGCGACCATTGCCATGCCTTATGGTGTAGAGATTTTGAGTCAATCTATCACCTTCTGCTACTCGCATTAATATGCTATCTTTTTCTGTTATTTGTGGGTTAATTAGCTCTTTATCCAAAACAACTTTGGTGTATGCAATTCTATAGCCTTTTTGTTCACAGTAGTTATATGTGGAATATATAAAATAATAAATGTTACCTACGGGAGCAATAATTATCTTTTGACTGCCTAATAATCCCACTGGAATAGCTGTAGTTGCATCGCCAATGTTATTACCCTCCCAATCCCCACATAATACACTCGCTAGATCAAAAGAATAATTGATAGTATCTTCTATAGCAATATGATTTTTATCTACTATCACCTGACCATTGCTATATAACAATATTTGCCCCGATGTATCACAAATAGTCGCATTTGCCCCGTGAAGGTCCCATTTTCGTAAGGGGTCGTAATATACCTTGACAGGGTCGTAGTTAAAATCCATATTTGTTGCACCCTTTGTGGTGTCTGCAGCGCGATCAGGCATAAAAGTATCGTAATGTTCCAAGCCTAGCAACCAGATATGATCTTGTTTTTGTGAAAATAAAGATATTTTTAACAATAAAAGAATTGGGATAAAAATTATCTTTTGTATCATAAGTCAAACTTTAAAGATTGCAGATACTTTCAATTCGAAAGTATCTGCAAATCTAATAATTTATTTAATTAAAATTACTTTCCCATTTGAAATGTGTAGAGCATTATCAAATATACTGTAGAAATAAATGCCTTCTTCTATTGAACTCAAATCAATATTTGTGGTATTTCCTTTTCCTAAACTTACAGTTCTTACTAATTTACCCACAGCATTATAGATATTAATGTGGGTTGCACTAGTATTTTTATCTAATTCTATTGTTAGGCTGCCAGAGGTAGGGTTTGGAAAAATATTTTCAAAATTTAAAATTTCTTCAGGTGTAGAAGACTTAATAAATCTTTCAAACCTAATCACCCAACCAACAGGAGGAAGCGATTTTAAATAACCACCGATATTATTTACTACGTAATCATCATATGGACCATCAAGCCCAATTCCAACATCTTCCTTATAAGAGTTTCTGATCCCCATCTCTGGGCCGTAATAAATGGGATCTTCATTGTTTGGAAGTAGATAAAATCCTTCACCAGGTATGTAGTTAGGTGAGTTTTCTAGATTGTAACTGCCAAATCTAACTTCCATAGATCCATTTTCAAAAAACCATAATTGAAAATTTAAATGGCTGTCATATTCTTCTACAGATGGATCAGAAATTAGCCTTACTTTAGTGTATTGAAGAACTAAGGCTCTAATACCATCTTTCTGAGTAAGTTTATATCTCACATCAGAAACAATGTTATTTGTATCAATACCAAAAATGTCAAAATCATATCCGCTTGCCATTAAGACAATTTCAAAATTTAGTGAATTTTCAAAAAGACATGCAGAAGTACTTTCACAATAAATATGATTATATAATGAATCATAAAAAGGGAAATTAAAGTTGAGATCAAATTTTTTTATCCAACCTCGATCACCTTCGGTTTCAAGAAGGATTGAATGAAATGAATCTATTTCCGTGTATTCATCTTGAAAAGACATGATTCGATAGTCATAATGCTGAGCCAAAGAATTGTTAGAAAAATGAGACAATAATATTAAGATGATAAGTTTCTTCATATTTTATTAAAATGTGGTTAATACAATTTGAGATAAAGTGCCTTGTCGAGACATCGGAATATTATTAATAACAGTAAGTCTGTGTTCTATCAATTTTTATTTAAATGTCAAAGTGCCAAAAGTATAATACAACCCGAATTGAAAACCCGT
>DAOLFJ010000112.1:0-5437 GCA_035326365.1 Saprospiraceae bacterium
ATCAATATTCAGATGCCTGCAAAATTCTAGTAAAGATCTCTCTTTGTATTTCATAAACTTATTGTACTAATTTAGATTAACAATACTCTTATAAAACAAATAATCAAAAGAAATAACACTAAGGCCAAATAAACTTTAAACATAAAACCCACAATGTTTACATCTTCTTTTTTTATATCTTTCATACTTTCTTCAAGTCTTAATAAATCTCTTTCTAACATCACATGGGTTGACAATACCTGATTCCAATAATTGACAGATATACCTTCTACTCGAATGATAAGACTGCTAAATTTAAATGCGTTTTTTTTATCTGAAAGCCAAATTTCGTTTATGAGGTCGTAAAAGGATGAAACAAAATCAAATTTGAAGTTATAAAATCTTAAAGGTAAACAATTTATAAAGTCTATGGCGCCGGGCAATAGCCACCGGTTTATTTCCGCTGCATTACTTTTATAATTGTTTTTGTTTAAATCCTTCAAAACACTTAGGTACTCTCCAAAAATGATATTTATATATCGAAAAGCTATATTATAATCTTCTTTCTGTATGAACTTTAAGTGATCAAAAAGTATTATCAACTCCCTGAATCGGTTATTCTTAAGTAAGTCACCACTTAATACATTGAATGACTTTGCCATTTTGGGCGAAATATAATCCAAAAATTCTTCTGTATCATACATTTTTGGTAAAGATCGAGTAAGATCAAAAGTTATATTTGAATTTGAAAAAAGAGCATGGTTAAAATCGAATTTGCCATAATTGATAAAATCATTTAGCCAAGCAATTTTAAAGATCATGTCTTCTTGCCTAAAATTAGTTAAAATATCTTCTTTCAAAAGTTCTTCGGCCACAAAACTATGATCATAGTCTAAGCCTTCTATGGAGATTATTCCATTTTTTGATGACTTAAACTCTAACTGGATCAATTTTTTCAATGTTGCCATTTGGCCTTCGATTTGATCTAAGCCAATACCCAAATGTTGACAAAAATGAAAAAACGATCTTTCTTTTACCTTCATCATCCTATACCTGTGCCTTTGAAATTAGGACCTTCATTAATTGAAATACGTGATGGAAAATTCATCAAACTGTATAAAGACAAAACAGATTGTCTAAGCAACATGGTGTTATTATTTGAAATGGCTTTTTCTCCTTGTTGGAATATACTCTGAGCGAGGTTATAATCCTTGAAAGAATTTTCAGAAAAATTTTGAAAATGAAAAAAATGCATTTGTAAATGTGGCATTGAATATGATTCTACATTAGATTTAAAATCCAATAATTCCGAAGTTGCAGCTTCAATAAATCTAGGGCTTTTAGACTTCAAAACAGATGCTTCTTTATTATTCAATCTCATAAATCCTTCGTTCAATTCTCTTTGCCCAATTTCCAAAGATTTTAACAGTTCTTCACAAGACTGTTTGACATAAAGATAGTCATTTCTCACTTGTTGAAGTCTATACTCTCCACCAATATTGTCAAACTCCTTGGACAAATGTTGCAATTTTTCGGCCAATTGGTATTTCACATCAGAGACAGAGTCATCCATCAGATTTTTAATAAGTCCTTTTATTGATTTTACTTCAAATAGTAACTGCGAAAGCATATCCGATTCTTGCGATTGAAAATTTGAATTGTACTTATTTATTTGTTCAAGCATCTCTTTTTCTAATTCATTTGATTGTTGCACAAGCCTATCAATACTCACATTTCTAGTAGTAAAAGAAAAAACAGATTTGAATTCTTGACCAGTCATGGCTAGGAACACTTCAACTTCCAATATCCTAGATTCCGACATATAAAATGACAACTCAATATCAGAGTTAGCAAAAAGATCGGACTCCAAGTCTTTGCCACCAATCTCAATTTTACCTATTGGAAGATTGGATATTGGTCTAGAATTTCGATCGCCTTCAAGCAAATTGATCACAATACTTTCATCACTGTCTTTTTCTATTTTTTTTGAAATCTGCCTGTAAACCAATTTCTTTTGTGGCAATATCGAATTTTTTTGGAAAATAACTTCCAGTTTTGTACACTGATTTTCGAGATCATCTATCTCAAGACAAATATCTTTGGGTAATGGCTGTCCAGTGATATTATAAAGACCTTGCGAAATCTTTATTTCTTTTGATGTACCTTCTAGCTTATTCAAATCTTGATCAAAAAATTTCAGTTCAAATTTATTAGTATAGCCAGTTAACAAAGGTAAAATTTGTACATTTTTTTGGACAAACTCCAAATAGCCACTATCAAAACCACCATCCAATCTAGTAATTCTATATTTTGAAATTTGATCTGTGTTTGACAAAGATTTTATGATTACTAATTCTTCGTCGTCCATGCTAGTTGCATTAAAAACTACATCGACAATTGGAGTTTCTGTATTGTTTGCAACATCTGATTTGCTCAATTCGTCAAGATTAAGTATATTAAGTTTATCTTCATCCATCGTTTCATCATAGACCTTATTTGCAGCATAATAAGCAGCACCAATGGCGACAATCGTAGTCGGATCCAATTTGTTATTCACTTCTAGCTTGAATTCCTCAGCCAACCTTTTCCTTACTATCGGAATAAGTGTACTTCCACCTACTAGAATAATTTGGTTAATATCCGAATTAGTAATATTGGCATTAGAAATCAACTTTTTTGTCAAGCTTATTGTCTCGTCCAACATGTCAGAAATTATTCCTTCAAAGTCAGATTTTGTAATCGTAACCAAAAAATCATAATCTTGATTTTCTACTGTCACTTCAAACTCAATATCGGTAGAATCCATGGCACTAAGGTCCTTTTTGGCTTCTTCTGCTAGCAAAATTAGGGTAAGATATAGCTTCTCATATTTGCCAAACTTCTTAAAAAATTCGGTAGGAAAATTATCGTCTTGTACTTTTTCTACAATTTTTGGCAAGATGATTTGTTCTACAATTTTATAATCAAAATCCACACCACCCAAAAAATTATTTCCTTCATGACCAATGACATTCAGCTCGCCATTTTCGACTTTTAGGATTGCACTATCAAAAGTGCCACCTCCAAGATCATAGACCAACCAATGTCCTTCTTTGGCACTGATAGCTTTATTCTCATTCATAAAAGCAATACCTGCGGCTATTGGTTCTTGCAATAAAAATACATGTTGAATGCCAGCAACTTCTGCAGCACTTTGGGTTGCATTGCTCTGGATACTATCGAATGATGCTGGTATAGTTATGACTGCTGCTGATAACTTTTCGTCTGTTGGAACAAAGCTAATCAACTCCTTCAGCACATATGAAGACAACTGAATAGGAGTGACATTTTCATCATTATTGACAACATAAAACTTTTCATCTGTGCCCATTTTCCGTTTAAATCCGCCGAATACATTGACTGGATCTTTTAATAAGTATTCCCTAGCTTTATCACCAATCAATATCCTGTCTTTTCTAAAGCCGACAACAGACGCAAGTGTATCTTTTTGACCAATTGGATTTTTAAAAATGACCACTCGCCCACTTTCATATTTTGCTATTAGGGAATTTGTTGTGCCTAAATCAATGCCTATTAATACTTCTCTCATTATTTATCGAACTAATTTCAACTTAATTTCTAATACAAATATTTACTTTGCAGAAACAATGACTACTGCCTTCTGAACAATCTTGAAGTTGCCTTCATCATCCTTTTGATAAACTGCGGGCTTTAAAGTTTCCGAAATTTTCATTTGTGATGCTAAATCACCTACTACATTTGCGTCACAATCCAAACGTCCGTCAGTATAATTTTCACCTGTTGGATTTTTGACAACAAAATTAAACTCTTCTTCCAGCTCAAAATAAATTCTAGAAATATTTCTTTTGAATTTGTCTTGATTTCCACTATCGATTAGTTTTTTCTCTATCTCAAATACTTGATTTATTATACCTAACATTGCATTTTTACTCATAAAATATATTTTATTTATTGAATCTTATCAACTTTGCTGCTAATTTTAAAACGAAATATTTTTCTTCATTGAAATTAAATTTGCTTTTTCAATATATCGAAAATGCAAATATATAAAATTCTAATTGTGTTGTACGTTTATCTTATGTAAGAAAGCGGCTATTCAATTGTAAAAATTAATCAAACATTTGGACAAATCAAAGCTTCAATACAGCCAAAAGTGGTATATACAACATACATTTGGACGTATTTAAAAATAAATATGTGTATTATATTGAAATAGAATTATATAAAAAATCATCCTATTTTCATCATTTATTCTCAGCTAAATTTTATTCAAAACAAAGCAGTCAACTATTTTTTTTCAAAAATATCCATTTTGTATCCAATTGTATCCAATTGCAAAGGTAGAAGATTTTTCTTTATTGTACCAATTTTAAAGAAAACGCTTCTTTGAGATCATCTAAAGTGCCTAAAATATTTCTGTTCTTTTTACTCCAATCGCCTTTTAAACAATGGTGGGTTATATTTACGTAAATCTTCTTCTGAAAGTTTTGAATAATGTGGGTATCTGGACTTTATAGTTGGTAATATTTTAAGAAATGCCTCCCAATACTCAGATTCCCCACCAATTCTTGGCCATTCAGTATCTTGAAGCACTTTTTCTACATAATCCAGCTTTTTTTCCATATTAGTATCACTGCATAGCTGTGAGACCAACATGACATCTGTAAATCTATGGAATCCTCCCGCTACAATAGAATTCCATACCCTATTAGGCTCATCAATTTCATTATCCAAAAGTCTGAGTAAATTTGGTAGGTATTTATATTCTTCTATATAATCCATGCCTGTTCCACTTATGTACTCATATATACTATCTATCCAATTGTCCATATCTTGTAATGTATTAATAGGTTGGCAATAACGACTTTTTAATAGTTCTCCATACTCTGGTGTCCCGAATTTTCCATTAGGTATATTTGGAGTAAAGGTATAAGCGCATCTTGAATCTTTTAAAGTAAATTTTTCAAAACCATCTCTACTATAAGTAATTGGGTTTAAACCTGGAACATGAAGTTTGAGTTCTCTTTTGATGTCATCTATTTCTTTATGTAATGTCACGTAATCATCAACGCTTGGCCTTGTAAATGACCAAGATAAATAAAACACCCACCTATCATTTCTAAATTCAAAACGATGCGGCATTTTAGCGTATTTCCACCCTAATGGTTTGAAAAAGTTTTCTATAATGGGATAAATCTGTGTTCTTAAAGTTGAACTTGGTAACATAGTTATAAAAGTTTTTACTACTTAAATCCTAAAGAATTCTGGCTCAAATTGTATAATTATCCAATTTTATTTATCTCTCGATCACTAATCTCTCGAATCAATCATTTGTTCGAACCAATTACACCATTCCTTCCAATCTTCTAATATCATCTTCCAATATCTTGATCCTTTCTTGTCCGTCAGCTAGTTTGGCTTTTTCTTTGGCTACGAC
>DAOLFJ010000112.1:5537-13138 GCA_035326365.1 Saprospiraceae bacterium
ACATCGAGTTCATCCTTCATCTTGATGCCGTTTTTATTACGGATATCACGGATATTGGTGATGATGTCTTTGGCCTGCTCTACCCTATCTATGATGGTCTGATCAAAGCTACTTGGCTTCGGATAGCTGCTCAAAATACAGTCGTCTCCCACGGCTCTTTCACGTAGTGCATGCCAGATCTCTTCTGTGATGAATGGCATAAATGGATGCATCAGCGAACATATCTGACTGAATAGTTCTATGGTATTTTCCTTTGTCTGCGGTACCATTTTTTCTCCAAAACCTGGTTTGACCATTTCCAAATACCACGAACAAAAGTCTGTCCACACAAAACTGTAAATGCTGATCAAAGCTTCTGAAAGTCTATATTCCTTAAAGTTTTTATCTATATCCACAGCCAACGAAGCCAATTTGTGTTGCATCCATTCGTATGCTAAGGCTTCGCCATCACTTATTTTCTGGTTATTGTCTATTTCCCATCCATCTACAAGACGGAGTGCATTCCATATCTTGTTACTAAAGTTACGACCTTGCTCTACCAACTTCTCATCAAACAACAAATCTCCACCTGCAGGCGAACAAGACAGCATTCCGAATCGGACTCCATCAGCGCCAAAATCTTCTATCAACTTTAATGCATCAGGACTATTACCTAGGGATTTAGACATTTTGCGACGTTGTTTGTCACGAACCATTCCCGTGAAGTACACATGCTCAAAAGGCCGTTTGCCTTCCCACTCGTAGCCAGCCATGACCATTCTCGCTACCCAAAGGAAGATAATGTCCCAGCCGGTTACTAATACAGATGTCGGATAATAATAATCCAACTCTTTACGATTATTAAAACCATCAAAAACGGAAATTGGCCACAACCATGACGAAAACCAAGTATCGAGTACGTCTTCATCTTGTCTCAAATCTTCGGCAGTGATAGACGGATATTTTTCTTGGGCAATTGCCAATGCTTCTGCAGCTGTCTCAGCTACAAAAACGTCTTCACCATAATAATATGCAGGAATCCTGTGTCCCCACCAAAGCTGACGAGAGATACACCAATCCTTAATATTGTCCATCCAGTGACGGTAGATATTCTTTTGATTTTTAGGAAAAAACTCTACCTCATCCTTAGCCACAGCTTCGGCAGCAGGACCTGCAAGCGCCTTCATATCCACATACCATTGTAGCGACAATCTTGGCTCTATTACGGCATTAGTTCGCTCTGATCTTCCTACATTATTTTGATAATCTTCTATTTTATCGATGTGTCCAGCTGCTTCGAGATCTTTAGCAAACTTTTTACGGACTATAAATCTGTCTTCACCGATATATACTTGAGCATCAGCACTCATTGTGCCATCTTCATTAAATACATCGACCACTTCGAGATCATGTCGTTTGCCTATCTCGTAGTCATTGACATCGTGCGCAGGAGTCACTTTGAGTGCGCCTGTACCGAATTCCATATCCACATACGCGTCTCTGATGATCGGAATGATACGACCTATGATCGGTACAATAACACTTTTCCCTTCTAAATGCGTATATCTCGGATCGTCAGGATGTACAGCTACAGCGGTATCTCCAGGTATAGTTTCTGGTCTAGTAGTTGCTATCGTGATATACTCATCACTGTCTGCTACCTTATATTTGACATGAAATAACTTGGAATTTTCATTCCCAAAGATGACTTCTTCATTGGACAAAACCGTTTTGGCTTCGGGATCCCAATTGACCATACGTTTGCCACGATATAGTTTATTTTTTTTGTATAGATCAACAAATACCTTAATGACGGCTTCTGACCTTACTTCATCCATCGTAAAAGCCGTACGATCCCAATCGCACGAAGCACCTAGTTTCTGGAGTTGTTTCAGGATGATACCGCCGTATTCTTCCTTCCATTCCCAAGCGTACTCTAGAAACTTTTCACGCGTGAGATCTCCTTTTTTGATCCCTTTTTCACGCAGCATTTTGACTACTTTGGCTTCAGTCGCGATAGAAGCATGATCCGTCCCTGGTACCCAACAAGCATTTTTACCATCCATTCTTGCTTTTCTGATCAAGATATCTTGAATGGTATTATTGAGCATGTGGCCCATGTGGAGCACACCTGTGACATTGGGTGGAGGTATGACAATGCTGAACGCTTCTCTTTCATCCGGCTCAGAATGAAAATATTTTTTATCCATCCAATGGCTGTACCATTTTTGCTCTACTTCTGAAGGATTATATCTCGGTGAAATCATTATATTAAGAATTAAGTTTTTGAATGTTAAAAATAGCGATGGTCTCACCCATCCTGTATCCTTCGATTAATATAGAAGGACTTTGAATTCCAAAAATAAAATTTGATGATAGAAGTATTGCAAATTAGTATCTCAGTTTATAAACATCAGATGATCCTGATTTATTTGCCACGACAATCACAAAATTGCCATAATCAGACTCATCAAAGATCTTTGTAAAAATATCTCTTCCTGCTAGTGTATTGGTAATAGAAGGAATCGTATTGGAGTGACCTACCATAAAAATACGATTGTACTCATCATCATATTTCACTTTTTCTAAGGTTTCTTTTAATGTCTTATTATCGTATGGCAAAATTTGCATTGCTTTGATATCAGACAGTGAATCTACGGTAAACATGGTACGCAATGTCATTGTAGAATATATGGCATCTACCCTAGTACCACGCATAATATCCGCAATTTTTGTTGCCCTATTGATTCCTTCTTCCGTCAAAGGTGGATCGCCTGCAATGCTTGTGTCCTTCTCTGCATGTCGTACAAGATAAAATATTTTGGAAATACTATCTTCATTGAGCGTGACACTTTGTCCGTCTTCCGTATAGATCACATTGGATTTGATTTCTTTTATGGTTTTGCCATCAATGTTAACTTTAGGCACTTCTTGCTCCTTGCAAGATGTCACCAACATTGCTAAAAGCAACCCAACAATAGAAATTTTGAATATTAATTGTGTAAAAAAAGATTTTTGCATGGATCAATGAGTGAGTGATTGAGTGAATTAGTGAATGGGTGAATGATTGAGTGAGTTAATGAATGAATGAATGGGTGAATGATTGAATGAATGAATAATAAGTGAATCAAGCTGTTACTTCCACTTTGTCAAAAATATCGACGTTTACCTGTGTTTGTATCAAATCATCTAGTGTTTCCCTTCTTCTTATCAGATAATCTTGGCCTTCGTGTATCAATACTTCAGCGGGTCTATATCTCGAATTATAATTGGAAGCCATCGAGTGACAATATGCGCCTGCATTATAAAAAGCAAGGATATCGCCTTCATTGATTTCAGTCATTTTGCGATTGACACCAAAAGTATCTGTCTCGCATATGTAACCAACGACCGTATAAATTCTTGACCTACCTTCCGTTTTAGAAATATTTACAATTTTGTGGTAAGAATCGTACAACATTGGTCGTATCAAATGATTCAAGCCCGAATCTACACCTGCAAATACGGTAGAAGTGGTTTGTTTTACCACATTGACTTTAACCAAAAATATACCTGACTGACTTACCAAAAACTTGCCTGGCTCGAATATAAGTGTCAAATCACGTCCATAAGATTTACAGAAATCCTTAAATCTTTTAGTGATTTTTTCACCCAATTCTTCAATATCTGTTTCGATATCTTCTTCTTTATAAGGAACTTTAAATCCACTTCCAAAATCAATGTATTGTAAATCTTTGAATTCTTCAGCAACATGAAACAATATCTCTGCACCTTGCAAAAACACATCAATGTCCAAAATATCACTACCCGTGTGCATGTGGATACCTTCCACGATCATGTCGTGCGCCTTCACTATACGGTGAATATGTGGTGTCTGATGAAAAGAAATACCAAACTTTGAGTCAATATGGCCTACACTAATTTTGCTATTGCCACCAGCCATGATATGTGGGTTGATCCTTACACAAACAGGATAATGTGGATACAAATGGCCAAATTGCTCGAGAATGGATAGATTATCAATATTGATCTTTACGCCTAGTTCGACTGCTTGAGATATCTCTTCTATAGACACACAGTTGGGTGTGTAGATGATTTCATCAGGATTAAAACCAGCCAATAAACCTATTTTTACTTCCTGAATAGATACCGTGTCCAATCCTGAACCAAGAGATTTGAAATATTTAAGGACTGCAATATTATTGAGTGCTTTGCAAGCATAGTTAATCTTCAACTTCTTCAGATCGAATGCCTTAGTCAATCTTTCATATTGTTGTTTCATTACGGCTGTCTCATAAATATATAGTGGACACTCGTATTTCTCTGCCAAGACCAAAGGGTCTATACCGCCTTCCAGCAAGTATCTATTGTTTTCGATATGCATAACTGATTCTTATTAATGGGTGCAAATATAAGAATATTAGCAAAGAAAACAATTCACAAAGATCAAAATTGGGCATGAAGGCATCCAAAATACGAAAATAATGTATAACAATAACAGACCGATCTTAGTCAATAGATTCACATAAACTATGACAATAACAATAATAAGCCTATCTAATATCCTTAATTTATTACGATTTTAGTTAATATTTTCTTATTTTGATAATAAATTGAAATTATCCTTTTATTTTTGTGTTTGTAATTTTATTAATCTTTAAAAATGAACATTTTGTCTCTTAAAAACAACATATCAAAGTTAGCTGTACTTTCAGGGTTTATGTTTTTTACATCCTTCACAATGTCAGCACAAGCGCCAGATGCTGCTACCGCAAAATTAGCGGCAGAACCTACATACACAGCTGAAAATCCTGGCTGGCTAGTTAATCTTGATGAAGCTTATGCAAAGTCTAAAGCTACGGGTAAGCCAATCATGGCAAATTTCACTGGTAGTGATTGGTGTGGATGGTGCAAAAAACTCACAGCAAACGTTTTTGTCCACGATGCTTTCAAGAAATGGGCAGAACAAAATGTTATCCTTTTGGAAATTGATGCCCCAAGAAGAAAGTACATTCCAGAAAGTGTAAAATCACAAAATGCAGGTCTTCAACAAGCATTCCAAGTACAAGGATATCCTACTGTTTGGGTGTTTAATATGGATAAAGACCCTAAAACAAATCAGTATACGATAGAAGCTCTCGGTAAAACGGGTTATACTGCTACGGTCGAGGAGTTTACATCTGGAGTAGAACAGATGATCAAAAAGTAAAAAACACTTTCAAGAAATATAAGAAGGTATCTGTAGTTTTACAGATGCCTTTTTTTTATGTATAAAACTTCTAAAAGAAACAGCTCTTATAGAATATCAACATTTTTGAATATTATTAACCCCAAAATACCCATTGACATATAACAAAAGTTATATTGTTTCATGTTTTCTGTTACTTTACCTTTGCGGTTGATTTCCTAAATTCGATAATTAAATTTATCTAGTTTTGACCGCCCTCTAGCTCATTTCCTACCCCTAGACCCTATGTTATCTTGTTTGGAAGATAACGTAGGGATGTTTTATGTTTTGTTATATCTACCAATCATATCCCCATCAACTCTGGAAAAAACCCCACTAAGGCTAGAACTAACACCTGAATAAATAAAAATGGTACCACACCTTTATATATATCTGATGTTTTGACTTCCTTTGGTGCCACACCCTTCAGATAGAATAATGCAAAGCCAAATGGCGGTGTCAAAAATGATGTTTGCAAATTCAAGGCAAGTAAGATGCCTATCCACAAAGGATCCATTTGAAATTTTACAAAAACTGGTGCTACTACAGGGACGATGATAAAAATAATTTCTATAAAATCAATAAAAAAACCTGCAATAAAAACCACAATCATCACTAATAACAAAAATTGATATTGTCCTAATTGACTATTTTCTACCATCTCAACTAACATCTTATCACCACCTAAACCTCTGAAGACAAGTGCAAAAGTGGTTGCCCCCAGCAAAATCATAAATACCATGGATGTAAGATGTGAAGTCTCTTCTCCAACACTTCTTAATAATGACCAACTCAGCTTTTTCTGAATAAACGTTAATACAAGGGCACCGAATGCCCCAACCGCTGCTGCTTCTGTTGGAGATGCAACACCTGAAAAAATCGCACCCAAAACAGCTAGAATCAAAATCATTGGATACAAAAAAGACCTAAGTAATTTAGATTTGTAATTTTCTTTTTTGTAAGCGGTAATTTCTTCTTCAGGAAGCGCAGGTGCTTTATCAGGATATATTCTCGAGAATACAATAATATAAACGACGTAGGCGAACACTAAAATCATCCCTGGAATAATGGCGGCCTTAAACAAATCTCCAACCGCTACATTGAGCACACTACCTAACAAAACTAACACGACAGATGGCGGTATTATTTGACCTAAAGTACCCGAACTTGCTATAATTCCAGTTGCCAATGGAATAGAATATCCTTTCCTTATCATGACAGGCAAGCTAATCAATCCCATAGCAATTACAGTGGCGCCAACTATTCCAGTGGAAGCAGCTAACAAGGTACCGACGACAACGACAGATATGGCCAACCCACCTTTCATTTTACCAAACAAAATACCCATTGCTTGTAGCAATTCTTCTGCAAGCCCAGATTTCTCTAAGGTAAGACCCATAAATACAAACAGCGGAACTGCTAGTAAAACGTAGTTTTGGATAGTACCCATAATCCGCAATGGTAGAAAGTCTAGGAAATCAGGTACTACAAAATATCCGACTATGACCGATAATCCACCCAACAAAAAAGCCACTGGATACCCCGTCAATATGAATAAAAATATTGCCCCAAATAAAATAATCGCTATCCACTCGTAACTCATCGAACTAAGGTTTTTATTTGTTGGATAATAATGACCACGCCTTGGACAAGTAATAAAACAAATCCAAATACAATTAAAAACTTGATGAAATACAAAGCAGGTAATCCTCCTGGATTAGGACTATTTTCTTTGATGTAAAAAGAATTTGATGCATAATTGGTACAAGTATGAATAGCAACCAAACACCAAGGAATTAGTAAAAACAAACTTCCTAATAAATCAACAACAGCCTTTTGTTTGACAGAAAAATCATTATAAAAGATATCCACTCTGACGTGTTTGTCTTTCTGAAGTGTATAAGCACTACCTAATAAAAATATTAAGCCAAAAAGATGCCACTCGAGTTCTATCACCCAATTAAAAGATTGATTGAACAAATACCTCATCAATACATCTAGACATATAAGAAACACCAAAATAACATTTAACCAAGATGATCCAATGCCTATAACTTTGATATAACTTTTGACTCGTTCCAATATTTTATTCATCCCATCAAATTTGCTGTAAATTTATACAAGTTGTCCCAATATAATAATTTTTAAACACTTCTTTTCGTCGTATAAAATTCCATAAACAATCAAAACAAACTGATTTTCATCTATAAGTTTAAGAGTATTTATATATTATTGGTACGTTTTGGACGAATAATAACTCCAATTTGCTTAACTATTTGTTATCTTTGTGACACAATTCAATTATGTAAGCTGTGAACAAAAGTGTGATTAAATGCTTATATCGATTGAACAACATGTTTTATTCAATTTTCTGAGAATATATTAAATATTAATT
>DAOLFJ010000113.1:0-13069 GCA_035326365.1 Saprospiraceae bacterium
GAAGCAGCTACACTTGCACAGAAATTTGGTGATGATCGTGTATTTAATACAGCCATTCAGGAAGCATTTATCGTGGGAAGTACGGTCGGTATGTCGGCCGCAGGACTAAAACCAATCGTAGAAGTTCAGTTTGCAGACTACATTTGGCCGGGTTTAAATCAGCTTTTTACAGAGGTGAGTAGAAGTTGTTATTTGTCTAATGGTAAGTGGCCAGTGAGTATGGTCCTGCGTGTACCCATCGGTGCTTATGGTAGTGGTGGACCTTTTCATAGTTCGAGCGTAGAGTCTGTTTTGAATAATATACGTGGTATAAAAATAGTCTATCCTAGTAATGGAGCTGACTTGAAAGGCTTGTTGAAAGCTGCTTATTATGATCCTAATCCAGTTGTCATACTAGAACATAAAGGGCTGTATTGGAGTAAGGTGAAAGGTACAGAGACAGCAAGAAGACGAGTACCAGCCAAAGATTATATTTTACCTTTAGGAATAGGTGATATGGTTCAGGAAGCTACTTGTGCTAATAATGAAAATAAAGTTTTGGTGGTTACTTATGGAATGGGTGTTCATTGGGCTTTAAATGTAGAAGATGATTTAAAGGAAAGGGTAGGGATACTTGATCTGAGAACGTTATATCCACTAGATGAAGCACTGATTTTTAGTAAATCAAAGGATTATAATAGGATCATTGTTCTTACGGAAGAGCCAGTAAATAATTCATTTGCGCAAAGCATAGCGGCAAGAATTCAACAAAATTGTTTTGAGTCATTGGATGCGCCTGTGATTACAGTTGGGTCTGAAAATATGCCAGCTATCCCATTAAATGAAGTATTGGAGAAAACAATGCTTCCAAATGCTTCTAAATTAAGTTTAAGTATAAGAAATATTTTGTCATATTGATGCAACCCTAGTTATTTTATAATGTCTTTAGGATATTATTTTACCAAATTAAATTTTTTAAATATGAAATTCCTTTTATCTTTTTTAATAGTAGGATTTTTGACCATGGCATGTTTTGGGCAAAGTAAATCACTTTCTCCATTTACATCTATAGCTACTAGTGGTTCTGTAAGTGTAGAATTGATAAAAGGTTCGTCGCCCAAAGCTGAATATACGATTCAAAAAGGTAACGAAGAAGATTTATTTATCGAAGTGAATAATGGGGAATTATCAGTAAAAATAAAGTCGAAAAATAAAAAATGGAATAACTCAGGAACTAAAGCGTCTGTAAAAGTATATTATCAAACGCTAAATAAAATAGAGTGTTCGGCAGGATCTTCATTAGCTTCGTATACGGAAATAGATGGGAAATTTATGGAAATCGAAGCATCTAGTGGAGCAAGTTGTCAAGTAAAAATTAATAGTAAAGATCTAAAAGTTGATGCGTCATCTGGATCTAGAATAACTATTAGTGGAGTTTCTAAATTGGCAAGTTATGATGCATCTTCAGGTGCGAGAATCGATGCTGCTGCCAACGAATCTGAAACAGTTGATGCAGATGTTTCTTCTGGAGCAAGTGTTTTGGCATATGCAACCAAAAAGATAACTGCGGACGCAAGCTCAGGAGGAAGTGTCAAATACAAAGGAAATCCAGAAAGCAAAAATATCAACTCTGGTATGTCAGGCTCGGTCAATACATTTTAAACCTGGTTAACAAAATTATTCAATAAGAAGTGTTTTAAGATACTATTGTGGCATCATTTTATACATTAAAATGGTGCCACAATCATCATTGTGTAGATTTCCTGTCATAAATTTAATTTTTTTGTAAAAAATATCTCAAAAAGCTATACTTTTGAATTCGGTCTGTGTTATAGCATGCGTAGACCTTATTCTAAAACATTCGTTTATGATTAATAAAGTACTTTTAATTGCCATTTTGGTTCTCCCTTTTGTTGGGTTTGGTCAAAAATCCTTTCAACCAAAATTGGTAGAGACTGAATGGAAAGGTGTCGTGTATAGACAAGAATATACTGGAAATCTTACCGTACATACCAATGGATACTCGCTTGCTTACAATAAAGGGAAGCTTAAGAATTATTACAAAACTAGTTACTATCATTTCGAGTTGGGTTTTATGCGAGACCCAAGAGAACAAAAGCAAAATAGAAATATTCCTGTTTCATTTAATAAGGTATCGCAGTCATTTCGTTTTGGTAAACAGAATAATCTATATGTCATCAGGGCTGGTAAAGGTGTAAAAAAACTTATCACTGATAAAGCTAGAAGGAAGGGTGTAGCAATGGGCTATAATTATGAAGCAGGACCATCACTTGCCATATTAAGGCCTTATTATCTTGAGCTTATTTATAATTTTGAGCAAGATGGTCGGTTCTTTACAGAGTTGCGCCCTGAAAAATATTCTGAAGAGAATGCTGCAAAATTTTTGGATTATAATTCAGTATTCGGTGGTGCGCCTGGTAATAAAGGTTGGTCTGAGATTAGCATAGTGCCTGGGATACAAGGAAAATTCGGATTGTTTTTTTCCCTTGGTGCATTTGAAGAGTATGCTAGATCATTGGAAGTAGGTATCATGGGGGATTTATTTATTCGCAAGATACCTATCATGGTAGAGACAGAAGCCATCAGCAGCAAACCTTATTTTATAAACTTTTATGCAACCTTAGAGTTTGGTAAGAGAACAAATTAATTCACAACAAATTTAAAATAAAGTGGTCGAACTTCCAGTAGTTGCAGCAATGCCAACTGAAGAGAAAAAGAAAAAACCAGATTGGTTGAGGGTAAAGCTTCCTATTGGTGAAGATTATCGTAGAGTGAGAAATTTGGTAGATGAATATAAGTTGCATACAATCTGCCAAAGTGGAAATTGTCCTAATATGGGAGAATGTTGGGGTGCAGGTACTGCAACGTTTATGATTTTGGGCAATGTGTGTACCAGAAGTTGCTCGTTTTGTGCTGTAAAAACAGGCAGACCAAACGAATATGACGAGGATGAACCACGTAGAGTTGCAGAAGCAATATTTCTAATGCAAGTAAAACACGCGGTATTAACATCAGTCAATAGAGATGAACTCAAAGATCGTGGTGCTGAAATATGGTATCAAACTGTAGTCAAAATAAAAGAATCATCTCCACAGACGACCATAGAGACGTTGATACCTGATGTGAAGGCAAATTGGGATGCATTAGAAAGGATGATCAGTGCAGGACAAGAAGTAGTCTCCCATAATATGGAAACAGTAGAGAGCCTTTATCGTAAAGTAAGGCCACAAGCCAAATATGAACGTTCACTTGAGCAAATAAAGAGAACCAAAGCTTATGGCAAACGTACCAAATCTGGTATCATGGTAGGTCTTGGCGAAACCAAAGAGGAAGTGATAAAAATAATGGATGATCTAGCCGCCCATGGTTGTGATGTACTCACAATCGGCCAATACCTACAACCTACCAAAATGCACATTGAAGTAGCTGAATTTGTGCACCCTGATACATTCGCTTACTATCAGGAAGAAGGTATGAAACGTGGTTTTAGTTTTGTAGAAAGTGGTCCTTTGGTTAGAAGTAGCTATCATGCAGAACGCCATCTTTAGGGTGAATAATTTTTTTTTAAAAATAATAGTCAATTTTATTGCGCAATTTATATAAGTGTTTTACATTTGCACCGCATTTGATAAAAACGTAAGAGCAAACTCAAACTCAATCTCAAATGTCTCCTTAGCTCAGTCGGTTAGAGCGCCGGACTGTTAATCCGTAGGTCCTAGGTTCAAGTCCTAGAGGGGACGCAAAGCCTGATCAGAAATGATCGGGCTTTTTTATTTATATCAAGTTTTTGAAAAACTATATGTAAGAACAAACCTTTCTTCGTTTATATTACGTCTTTAATAGTGAATCAATAAAAATCGTTATGAAAACATTTATTAAATCTGTACACTTATTTTTACTCTTAGGTCTATTATGTGTTTCTTGCGATAAAAATGAAATGTCTCAAGATTCAGACTATATCGAGTTTGGACAATATTATGGTTTTTGTGGTGGCGAAAAATGTATAGAGATATTCAGACTTGATAATGCAAATTTGTATGAAGACACCACTGATATCTATCCTTCTGAAACACTGAATGATGATAGAAAATTTGTTTCGTTGCCTTCCCAGAAGTTTGATCTTGCCAAAGATTTAAAGAAGAATTTTCCCCAACAATTACTAAACGAAACTAAGGTGACATTCGGTATACCTGATGCTTATGATCAGGGTGGTAGGTATCTCAGATACAAATCTGGACAAGTAGATAGAGTGTGGTTATTTGACAATAATCTTGGTGAGGTTCCAGTTTATCTGCATTCTTATCTTAATGAAGTGGTAAGAGTTAAGGAATTGTTGTCGGAATAATCGGGACGATCTTTATTTTATCAAATCTGCTGTCATTTTTTTAATACGGTCTTCCAGCTTTTCTGAAGTCAGTTTTTCTCTTAATCTATCCACTAAGATAGGAAATGAAAATGGAGTAGCTTTATTCGGTTTGCTGATTATAATATGGCTAGCCATGATTTTTTTAAGACATTTGCGCATTCTAATTTCTTCAAGTTGGAAGGTCATCACTTCTTCATAAGTTTGTAAGTAGAGCAAATTGTCAGGTTCATACTCTCTAAATACATCAAAAATGAGTTGGGACGATGCTTGCAAATGTCTTTCTTTTTTTTGTTTCCCTGGATATCCCGTAAAAATCAATCCTGAAATTTTGGCAATATCTCTGAACTTCCTTCTCGCCATCTCTACATTATTGATACTTGATTGAATGTCAGATGTGAGATGTTCGGTACTAAAAAGTTCTTTTGTGACTACAGAATCCACGTCAATCTCTTGGTCAGAAAGAAGTTCAAATCCAAAGTCATTCATTGCTATGGAAAATGAGATTGGAAACATCATTGAAATTCGTTTTGCAATTAAAGCGCTCATTCCTTCATGTACACTTCTCCCTTCAAATGGATACATCAATAAATGAAAACCTTCTTTACTTTGAAAATATTCGACTAGGAATTCATCTCGTTTTGGAATCAAGGATCTACTTTGTTGTTTGTCAAAGATGGGTTTAAGGACAGAGATTTCTTTATCTTCAATGATTCCTTCCGTATATCTGTACACCTTCTCTTGCAGTACTCTTGACAATTGTGAACTCCATGGCATTCTACCTCCCATGTAAGAAGGTATTTTACCAGAAGAAGCTTTGCTTAGCTTTACTTGTGCCGCCATTTCCTTGACTCGAATAAACTCTAGTGCTCGACCTGCAAACCAAAAAATGTCACCAGGCGTGAGTTGGGATACAAAGTATTCTTCTATAGAGCCTAGCCTTGTGCCTTTGAGTAGCTTTATTTGGATCATTTGATCAGAAGCAATGGTCCCTATTGACAATTTGTGTTTTAGTATTTTCTTTTTATCTGCTACGATGTACCTTCCGTCATCTGTTTTCTCTATTTTTTTGTATTCGTCATAAGCTTGCAGCGAATCACTTCCCATTAATAGGAAATTTAATACTTTTTGCCATTCTTCATTAGAAATGGACGTATAACAGAATGTATTTTTGATCTCATGGAGAATTGTATCAGGAAAAAAACCTTCAGAGACAGCTAGTGTCATGAGATATTGGACAAGTACATCAAAACTTCTAATATAAGGAATTCTTTCTTCTAGCTCGTTTTTATCGATTGCCATTCTAAGACCTGCTGCTTCTATGAGTTCGAGTGCATGAGTGGGTACAAAATGTATTTGGCTTTTTGCGCCGGGTTGATGTCCACTCCTTCCTGCTCTTTGTACGAATCTAGATACACCCTTAGGACTTCCTATCTGAATGATGGTATCAACAGGTCTAAAGTCCACACCAAGATCTAAGCTAGATGTACACACGACTGCCATTATTCTGCCTTCATATAACGCTTCTTCTACCCAATCTCTTATTTCTTTACTGATAGAGCCATGATGCATGGCTATCTGACCAGATAAGTCTGGATCTAATTCTAAAAGTTTTTGATACCATATTTCGCATTGTGCTCTAGTGTTTGTAAAAATCAAACTTGTTTTACTGCTCTTGATGATTTCGATGACTTTATCTGCTAGTTTGAGACCAAGGTGTCCTGCCCATGGGAATTCTTCTATGATATCAGGATAGACAGAATGTAGTTCAATGTCCTTTTTTACATGCGCACGTACAAGAACTCTATCAGAAGGCTGTACTGGAAACAAAAGTACTTCTATCGCTTCATCCATATTTCCTATGGTGGCTGAGATGCCCCAGATTTTTAGGTTTGGGATTAGACCTTTGAGTCTTGATATGGCTAGTTCTGTCTGTACACCACGTTTAGATCCAATGAGTTCATGCCATTCATCGACTACTATTGTTTTTAATGTACCAAAAAAGTTGGGGTATCCTTTTGTTGCCATCAATACATGAATACTTTCAGGTGTAGTGATGATGACTTCGGGTGGTCGTTTGAGTTGTGCTTGTCGCTCTTTTGTAGTGGAGTCACCCGTTCGGATTTCGATTTGCCATTTCACACCAAGTGCTTCTGCTGCTCTTTGACACGACATTTGAATTTCTTTGGCAAGTGCTCGTATAGGAGATACCCAAATCAATTGCAGTCCATGGTGAGATTTTGATGTATGATTTGGATTTTTGATGATAAAATCTAGGAGGATACCTATAAAAAGCGAATATGTTTTGCCGCTGCCTGTCGGTGCATTGACGAGACCGCTTTTACCATTGATCACATGTGCCCAAGCTTCTTTTTGAAAGTCCATGGGAGTCCATCCTTGTGAATGAAACCACGCTTCTACTTGCAGCCATGTTGATTGGGTTGTGTCCATGATCGATTTATCATGTAAAATACAAAGGTAGTAGGATAATGTTTAGTTTGTATATAAAGTTCTTATCTGGACACTCGGCCAAGCACAGATGAGATAAGAGTCATTTTATCTAGATAATCTTTACATTATCTTATCATTCTACTCCATCCCAATCTTATAAGAACCAAAAAGACAATAAAAATGAGTACAAACTGATAGAAAGGCATAAATGTAAACACAAAAATATGAGTTTTCTCAAGGATCCACATCATAGATATCAATACCGTGATGATAAATACCAGGCTACTTATTTTGTCAAAACCTGGTACATCATTTAGACTTACATTACGTCTTATCATCCATATTGTTATTAACATACATAGGACTGGTAGAATCTGTGTAAAAAGATTTGTCTCCATCACTGGTTGTCTCTCAAATAGGAACATATAAATATTGAGCGTTATGGCAAATATTCCAGGGATACATGCAAGGTAAACAAGGACAGTATAAAGATATTTCCAAGGTGAGAGATGACCTTCTCCTTTACCGAATATAGTAGCCAAGAAGGCTGTAAATGGTAATGCGAAAAAATAGAAAAGAACGATAGAAGGCTCTAGCGAAACGGCTTCAAAAAACTGTCCTAAGGTCATGATAAGTATCTTTAAGGCCTAAAATTACTTTTTTTGGAGATACTACCAAAATCCTGCTAAGTAATCTTATCAGAATATGGTTATGAATTCTAAACTATTAGTTTTAAAACAGAAATGTTGGATTAAGTTCTTACTTTATTTCTCCATCAACGACAATTCTATTTGCTCGATTGGCAATTTCCCAAATGACGTGAAAGATATGTTTGCCGCGGCTTGCCATGACATCAAAATCTATTTTCTCCACATCATCAGTTGTTCTATGATAATCTGCATGAGTACCATTAAAAAAGAATATGGAGGGTACACCGTTTTTAGCAAAATTATAATGATCTGACCTGTAATAATAGTTATTTGGGTCCTTTTCTGAATTGTAAGTATAGTCAAGTGTAAGTTGTGAGTACTTTTGATTGACTTCTTCATTGATACGGTGAAGATCGCTACTAAGTCTGTCTGAACCAATGACATATACATAGTTCGGATTGTTTTTGTAGGTGTCATCTATTCTTCCTACCATATCAATGTTGACATCTGCCACTGTGTTTTTGAGCGGAAATATGGGATTTTGAGAATAGTAAAGTGAGCCTAGAAGTCCTTTTTCTTCGCCACAGAACCAAACAAAAGCTACGCTTCTGTCAGGCGTATTGCCCTCTATGGTGGATTGCATCACCGCTTGTGCTAATTCCATCACAGTAGATGTGCCTGATCCATTATCATCAGCGCCATTAAAAACTTCGTCACCTCTTTTGCCTAAGTGGTCATAATGCGCTGAAACGATGATTATTTCATCTTTTTTTGTTTTCCCTTCTACAAATCCAACAATATTATTTCCTTCAAGTACAGTAGTTTCTTTGACCAATTTTATAGAAAGGTTAGCATCGAGTTTTACCGCATCAGCTTTTCCTTTGGCCATTTTTTTACGTGCTTTTATGACATCTTTTTCATTTGTTCCAATGATTGTCTTAGCTATTGTGGATGATATATAAATATGATTTACGTCTTCTATAGGTGTCAAAGTCTTGTTACCCAATTCTAAATAATTGCCTAATAATTTTCTTCTATTTTCTTCTAAGAGTTTTTTAATGTCATTCTCTATGATAAGAACCAGTTTTACCCCTTTTTCTTTGGCAGTTTTTAGTTTTTGTACTAGATCAGCATCACTCCAAGATGATGGAGTTTTTGCACCAGAAATGAATGAAATGCTGTCTTTGTTGATAGGTTCACCACGGTTGATCATGATGACTTTACCTTTTACATCTACATTTTTATAGTCACTATATTTAGCATCATCTATACCATATCCCAAAAACAAAACTTCAGTTTCTGACAGAGATGGCAAGGAATTATTTCTATCAGGAAAAGCTAAATAGTCCCATAGATGTCTATATTTTTCGTTGTTAGCCATCACTTCCAATGTAGCCCACTTAGAATATGTAAATGCAACTGGCTGTAAGTATGACGTTGTACCAGGCATGGTTTTCATACCTAGGTTTCTCAAAAATTTTGAAATATAATCTGCTGCAAGTTCGATACCTGGTTGACCCGTTTCTCTACCTTCTAGCGAATCAGATGCAAGTATAGTTAGGTGATTTCGCAATTCAGCGGCTTTAATACTATTGGCGTATCTTACGGCAGGAATAGTAGGATCATTTACGATTGCTTTTGTGGTATCTGGTTTGTTTATACTGCTGATGTATTGAGCATTGGCTATAACAGAGAAAAACAATACGATAACTACAATATTAAATTTGTACATTTCTTAAGATTACTTTTTAGTAAAATATCTATCAACAAGGGATTTTGTCGATACGAGTCTGATGTCTGCCTCCTTCAAAATTAATTTCTAAAAAAACTTTGACCATGTTTTGGGTCATTCGTTTACTTACAAATCTGGCAGGAACACATAGGATATTTGCATTATTGTGCTGCCTTGCCAATGCTGCTAATTCTGTAGTCCAGCAAAGGGCTGCTCTGATTTTTGTATGTTTATTGGCTGTCATACATACGCCATTTCCACTTCCACAAACCAATATACCCAAATCAGCAACACTTGTTTCTACAGCTATTGCTACAGGATGGGCAAAGTCTGCATAATCCGCAGAATCAGGACTAAATGTACCTTTGTTGAGTACATTATGTCCTGATTTATTAAGATATTTTATGATCAATTCTTTGTACTCAAATCCTGCATGATCTGAACCTATTGCGATGGTCATATTGCTCTGTTATTGTTGTAAAGTAGGTGAAGCCAACATGCCAGATAATAAATCAGACATCTCTTTTTCAAAAGCAGGGTCTTCTACTTTTTTGGCTGTTTCTATGACGTCTTGTACTGAACTAAGTCTATATTGGTAATCTCTTTCGAAACTATCAAATACGTCTTTGTCTGTCTGAGACTCATAAAACGTGATATATTGCTTGGTTTCTTCCCCTAAGATTCTTAAATGTTTTTTGGCAGACTCGAAGTCTTTTGCATTGACTAATACATTGATAAATGGCATAATACCAGCATCATAAGCAAAATTCATGTGTGGGAATGCTTCGAAGTATTTATTTGCCATTTCGGCTGCCTTGGTTTTGTCACCTCTTCTATCAAATTCTAATGCTGCCCTTAGTATTACTAGCTTCATAGCCTGAACTTCTGCCATATAACTTCTGTCTACAAACAATTTCTTTTTATCGAAATTACCCCATTTCCATTTGGTCATGATGTTATTATAAGTCTTGTCAGCATCTATATCGCCATAACCATAGATACTAGGAAGTTGTGACCTATTTCTCACTTTTGTAGGTGAAACTCTAAGTCCAAGTCCTTCCATTTCTACATAATCATTTAAGCCTAATAATTTGCTTGGCTGACATGTGATGGCAAAATATATTGGTCTTTCGTAAAAATTAGAAGCTACTAGATCAATAATGGCTAGATCATCTTTGGTAAATGAAGTTGCTTCAGCAGGGAAAGTGATATTGATTCTATCAGCCCATTCCGATGAGTCTATGTTTGGCTGTAGGCCAAGGGCCATATACTTTTCTCTATCCACAGGAATGAAGAAATTTTTGCTTGTGACAAAAGTTTGACCTTGTTGTGTATTCTTCGGATCTCTTATGCTTCTCAACGCTTCAAACACATTCATAGGCGTGGACATGTCTTCTTGTCTTGGGTTGAAGAAAAATACTTGGTTTCTATTTTTACCACGATAATCTTCTTCTGTAAGAGATAATTTAATAGGCGCAGAGTCATTGACTTTACTTCTTAATTTATTAATATACCAATCTACAGCTATCAAACTAAGATTCACCACTCTCACGTCTCTTCTGATGCCTTCTACCTCTTGTGCGTACCAAAGTGGGTAGGTGTCATTGTCACCATAGGTAAATATGATCGCATTAGGCTCGACACTATTCAAGAAATTGGATGCATAATCTCTTGATGCATAATGTTCTTTTCTACTGTGGTCGTCAAAATTCTGGAAACCCATAATGATAGGTGCCGACAATACTATCAATCCTGCAATAGCAGCAGGAGCAATGCCAGACATCGTCTTAGCTAAGACACTATATATAGCTAGAACTCCAAATCCAATCCATATACAGAATGTCATGAAAGATCCTACTAGTACATAGTCTCTTTCTCTTGGTTCATTCGGTGGTTGATTAGAGTAGATAATGATACCAATACCTGTGATAATAAATAGGATGGTCAAAATAACAAAATCTTTCCTGTTCGCTAGAAAATATAAGAAGGATGCTAAGATTCCTGTGATTGAAAACCTATAAGGAGCATTCGTGATTACATCTCCTTTTTGCTTTGTAGCATGGAAAACAAAACCCAATAACCCAAATATGAGCGGTAAGAAGTAATATTTATTATTTGACTCATCATTTTTCATGGTATCTGGCAATGCGTCCATTTTATATAATTTTGCCTCATCTAATGGCGTAATACCTGATTGCCAGTGACCACTCTTAATATCCCATGGGAAATAACCTTGATCAGCGTTTTGTTTACCTACAAAATTCCACATAAAATATCGGAAATACATCCAGTTTATTTGGTAATGCATAAGGAATTGTAGATTGTAACCCATAGTTGGTTTACCTTTGCTATCACCATTTAATGCTTCTCTCCACATTCGGTGCAAATCAGGTCTTCCTTGCTCTGTATGACCTATACGTGGGAATAAAATTTTATCTTTTGCAGCATATTCGTACTCGTATTTTTCATCTACGACGACATATTTTCCATCCACTAAACCATATCTATCTGTTCTTTTGACATTGATTGGTTGTGCATCATAATGTGGTCCTGATATTAAAGGACGTTCTCCATATTGCTCTCTATTAAGATAAGGAAGAAGTCTCATAGCGTCTCCAGGTACGTTCATATTGATAGGCGTGTCAGCATTAGCTCTGACGACTACGACACCAATTGTAGAAAATGCAATGGAAACAAATACTGCTGAAATAGTTACTAATTGTAGAATTTGATTATTTTTAACATGTGCATATCTCAGTAAGAAATAAGCTAAGGCAACAATAATACCAATAGTAGGAATTATGCCAGAATGTACGGGCAAACCTAGATTGTTGACAAATAATAATTCCATGTTTTTCCATAATGTAGGTATACCTACAATTACAAATTTCTGGACAAATACCAAAGCTACTACTCCTAGAGCCATAGCTATAAGGGCTCCTTTAAGACTAAGGTTTTTATATTCTTTATAATACACCATGAGTGCAGTTGCTGGTAGAGAAAGTAAGCTCAAAAGGTGGACCCCTACTGACATACCAGTCACAAATAGACTTAATACTAACCATCTATTTGCCTCATCATCATTATCTTTATAATAGTACTTTGTTGCTGCCCAAAGAGAAATCGCTGTAAACATGGTAGACATTGCGTAAACTTCGCCTTCTACCGCTGAAAACCATATAGACGTTGAGAAAGCTGTAGCAAGTCCTGCTACTATACCTGACAGCATAAGTGCTACATTTTCACCTGTACTAGTTTCTGATTCTCTTCCTACTAAAGCCAATTTTCCAAACATAATCGTAACCCATCCTAGCATTGTAGCAGCTATTGATGTGCACAGTGCTGACATTAAGTTGACTGCAAATGCTATGTCTGAAGGATTATCAGAAACTAGTTCTGCGATCCAAGCAAAAATCCGACCGATAACCACAAATAATCCCGCTCCCGGTGGGTGAACTACTTGCAGCTTGTATGCTCCTAAGATAAATTCGCCACAGTCCCAAAGGCTACCTGTGCGCTCTACGGAATTAAAATACACCGCAAAGCTCACGACAAAAATAATGAGTCCGGCTATGTTAGAAAGTCTTTTTAGTGATTGCATATAATGGTAAATTACTAAAGATTTTTGATTTTAAGTTGCAAAATTAATAAAATAAGTTTAAATATGGCATAAATATATATATTCATAATCATATGTATCTCATTTTGGTTGTTTTGATTGGTCATTTGTGTTCACAATCAGTGTCTTAACGAAGATAATAAAGAGATTATTACATAGATAGAATAGCTTTTATGAGGATATTTGGCTTTTGGAAATTAGAGTATGTTTAAATTTTTATTGCTTTATAATCAATATCTTATGAACCTGACTTC
>DAOLFJ010000114.1:0-13022 GCA_035326365.1 Saprospiraceae bacterium
AATTTGAATGCAACGGCTTTACAACCATCATGTACAAATAGCGGAAATATCACTTTGTCGATAAGTGGAGGAACAACACCGTACATGATCGATTGGCAAGATATCTCAGGATCTGAAAATATAAAAGATAGAATTGGCCTTTCTCAAGGTAGTTATCAAGTTACCATTACGGATAAAAATGGCTGTTCAAAAACAACTTCTACAAATATTGATGCGCCTAATTGTGACACAGGAATAGATGTTTGTATTTCGTCTATTCCTGTCAAATACACCACAGATCCATCGTCTGATGCCACAGAATATACTTGGACAGTGCCTTCAGGAGCAGTTATCGTAAGTGGCCAAGGAAGTCCCGAAATTTCTGTCAATTGGTCAAATGTAGTTGGCAGCACAGGTCTTATTTGTGTGAGAAAATCAAATGATTGTGGTGAAGGACCTGAATATTGTGTCAATACATTTTTGAAGTCAATATCAGTTTCGGCAGCAGCAGCTTCCCCGGTTTGTGTTGGGTCAACCCTAAAGTTATTTGGCAATGGAGGCACTAGTTATAAGTGGTCAGGGCCAAATGGTTTTATGTCAGAAAGCGAAAACCCTATCATCAATAATATAAACGGTACACATTCAGGAACATATACGGTGACCGTTACCAATGCGGAAGGATGTTTTGCGACAGCGCAAGTAAGTGTTACAGTGGGGACGGCTCCAACAACAGCGGCAACGGTATATAATGCTAGCTGTGGATCTCCCAATGGATTTATCGATTTAAGTGTTTCTGGCGGCACTACGCCTTATCAATATCTTTGGTCAGATGGAAAGACATTTCAAGATAATTTTGGCTTAGCTAAAGGAAATTATACTGTCACCGTTACTGGCAATAATGGATGTACAGCCACAAGAGCCACATCTGTTGGAGAAGTAAATGGTCCATCCATTGTGCTGACTCCTAATAGCATCACTTGTTTTGGTGCAGCGACTGGAAATATAAACGCATCAGTCAGTGGAGGAACAACGCCATATACCTATTATTGGTCAAATGGAAGTACAACACAAAATCTATCAAATGTAAAGGCAGGACTATATAGTGTCACTGTCGTTGACTTTTATGGATGTGCAGATGTAGAAACGGCCACAATTGCTCAAACCAATGCAATAAAAGTAGATAGACTCACATCAAATGTGTCTTGTTTTGGGAGTGGAGGAGCTGCAATTGATCTTACTGTCTCTGGTGGTCAATCTCCATATACTTACCTTTGGAATGATGGCATCACCACACAAGACAGAACCAATCTTTCTGCAGGGAATTATGTAGTTACCGTCACGGATGGCTTAGGTTGTACACAAGTACATAATTATACCATTAGCCAACCTTCTTCACCTTTGCAATTATCCCTTTTGTCCACACCTACCACTTGTGATGATCTCGTAAATGGTGTGCTCAATCTTACAGTCACAGGAGGTACGGCGCCATATAATTATGCTTGGTCATCCACAGATCATCTTGGTTTTTCGTCCACAACACAGCATCTTGCCAATTTAGATGATGGAGCTTACACAGTAATAGTTACGGATCAAAACGGATGTACATCAAGTGCTTCGACTAGTGTTTTGTTACCTGAATCAATAGTGCTTACTTTTGATAAAACGGACTTAAATTGTTATAAATCTTCCAATGGTTTTATAAATCTGACCGTAACAGGTGGAAATCCTTCTTATACTTATCTATGGTCTAATGGAAGTATTGATGAAGACTTAGCATACATACAAGCTGGTAATTATAGTGTGACTGTGATCGATGGCAATGGTTGTCAAAGATCTTCATCTATTACCGTCAATGAACCGGCAGATATTACAGCAAATGCAGTTATTGGTCATTTGACATGTTCAGAAGGTGCTGGCGGTAGCATTGATTTGAACATATCAGGCGGTACTGCGCCATATCAGTATCAATGGTCAAATGGTGCAACTACCCAAGATGTCACCGATTTATTTTCTGGCAATCATAGTGTGACCATAACAGACGTAAATTCTTGTTATCGAATAGCAGCTTACAATGTAGAGTCAGGCGTTCCATTTATTACCAATGAGTTTGTGACCAATGTGTCATGTAGTGGTGGAACAAATGGAGCGGTCGATTTTACCGTCAAAGGAGGCGCAGAACCGTATACTTTTATATGGTCCAATGGTGCGACTACAGAGGATATAAACAACCTATCTGAAGGAGCTTATCAAGTGACTTTTACAGATGCAAATATGTGTAGTTCGTCTTCCTTGATCATCGTAGGACAACCAAATCAGATGACACTTTTGGCACAGAGTTCAGATCAATCTTGTGAGCAATCAGTTGATGGTAGTATTACACTAGATGTTTATGGAGGTATAGAACCTTACAAATATGAATGGTCAAATGGTTTTTCTACCCAACACCTTCAGAATATCAATCAAGGTAGTTATCAAGTTACCGTGACGGATTATCATGGATGTACTTCGGTGGCATCGGCATCTGTTTTTAATCCTGAAAAAATCACCATAGGTGGATCGGTGACACCTAATTGTCCAAACATGTCCAATGGAAGTATTCAGATTACGATGTCTGGTGGATCCGCTCCATATCAATATCAATGGGCAGATAGTGGCGTAAATGCTTCTACAAGATCCAATCTTTCTGGTGGCTTGTACTTTTTGACGGTGACAGACATCAATGGTTGCTCGACAACTTCTTCGTTTAATGTAGTACCTGTCAGTGTGACATTATTTGGCGTAAATCCTACTTGTAGTAAAAATGATGGAGACGTATTAGTGCCAAATTCGGATGGTGAAATCTATACCATTGTGAATGGAGGGACAAAACCTTATACTTATCTTTGGTCTAATGGCTCTACGGATGAGAATGTCAAAGCCCTTTCCAATGGATATTATACTGTAACCGTTTCTGCTTCCAATTGTGTTGCCAGCGAATACAAAGTTTTGGCAGGTGGATCATGTACACCACCAGAAGCAAATGATGATTACTTGGTGACTGAAATTAATGTGCCGCTAGAAGGTAATGTGGGATTGAATGATTACGACCCAGATTTTGAGTATCCGCTTACGATTTTGCCATTGGGATACATTGAACCAGAAATTGGCATTATTGAATGGGATTATGCCTATGACGGTAGTTTTAAATATACACCATATCCAGGATTTTACGGTACATTTGTTTTGCCATATCAGACATGTGATACTTTGGCATTATGCGATGAAGCAAATCTGCATATTACCGTATCAAGACCTATACTTGGTGCAGCCAAAACCATTTCAACACTTCCGATGAATAATGGTGACCAAACGTACAATTTTTCTTATACTGTTTTGGTCGAAAATATGAGTTATCTTGATTTAGGGGAGATACAAGTTTCGGATGATTTGGCTACTACGTTTAATGGTGCATTAGGATTCGAAGTGTTAGGCGTATCGAGTGATGATTTTACTGTAAACCCTAATTATGATGGTAGTAGCGATGTGAATCTTTTAGTCGGGACGGATGTTTTGCCAGCTTTAGCTGTTGGTGAGGTTACTATTTATGTCAAACTAAATCCGGGAACTAAACTTGGTACGTACATGAACAGTGCCATCGTTTCTTGTCAATCCAATGGTGGTTTAACATACATAGATACTTCTCAAGATGGATTTGACCCTGATCCAGATAATGATGGCAATCCTACCAATAATAATCAGCCAACACCTTTGCTCCTATGTCCAGTAATAAGTTTAGAAGGTGATGATGTGATTTGTGCCGGAACGATTACTACATTGTCTCAGGTGCCAGCTGGTACTTGGGTAAGTAGCAATCCTTCTGTTGCTCAGGTTAATAATTCTGGTGTAATCGTAGGTATTTCTGCAGGTACGGCAACCTTCACATTCATAGAGGCAACTTCAGGTTGTGTCACAAATCCAACGGAACCAGTTACTGTCATTGCTAAACCTATCGTAGGATTGGCGGGAGATTCTATTGTTTGTTCAGGATATACCACGGCATTGTTTCCTACAGTAGGAGGCTCATGGAGTTCTAGTAATTCTAATATTGCTACTGTCACTAATAATGGTATTGTCACAGGCAAAGCAGCAGGTAGAGCAAGTTTCTATTTCACAGATTTCCAAACAGGATGTTTATCCAATGCAACGCTCGATGTCATCATAAAAGCAAATCCAATCCCAACATTCGTAGGTGAATCTACCATATGTGAAGGCACGACTACCCAAGTTACACCAAATACAAATGGTACTTGGTCAAGTCAAAATTCCATAGTCGCGACAGTCACCAATGGCGGTCTTGTCACTGGGATTTCTAATGGACTGACACAATTAAGTTTTACCACAAATGAAGGGTGTGTTTCCACTGCTTCTCTCCCAGTTTTCGTACAAGGAGGTACGCCAGTAAGTCTATGTGGACCAGCGACTATATGTGTAGGTAGCAATTCTGGGCTAAAACCCGAGACTGGAGGCACATGGACAAGTGATGACCCTGATGTGGCACTTGTTACACCAAATGGAGTAGTCATAGGTATATCAGCAGGTATCGCAAGTTTCAGATTTGTGGATTCCATCACAGGTTGTGTTTCTGTTTTTAACAATGCTATACAAGTATATGCAAAACCTGAGGTACAAATGCCTTCTGAATCAAATATTTGTATTGGTCAGAATATTCAACTTTCGCCCACATTTGGTGGAACATGGATGAGTGCAGATCCTACTATTGCTTCCGTAAATCAGTCTGGTATGGTCATAGGTCTAAGCGCTGGAACTACATCATTTACTTTTTTAGAATCTGACTTTGGTTGTGTTTCTGATCCTACTAGTAGCATTACAGTAATGCCAAAACCACAAGTTGGAATCACTGGAGAGTCAGAAATTTGTCCAGCTACTTTTACAACATTGTCAGCATCAGAAGTGGGTACATGGACAAGCTCAGCGCCATCTATTGCCACTGTGAATAATAATGGGGAAGTCACAGGTATAAGTCAAGGAATCGTAAGGTTTTTATTTACATCAGCCAATAGTGGTTGTACATCAGATTTCACAGAAAATATCATTGTTAACCCAAAGCCAAATATAGCAATTACAGGGACAACGTCTGTTTGTCAGGCAGCTACTACGACTTTGTATCCAAATTTTGGCGGCACGTGGTCAAGTAGTCATCCATCCATTGCATCTATCACAAATCAAGGTGTGGTGACAGGTATCACGAGTGGTCAGGCAACTTTTATATTTGTCGATTCTATCACAGGTTGCCCATCCAATCCTTCGGCTTTAGTCACCATCCAAGCTGCGCCAACGATAGCCATTACAGGACCGGATGCCATTTGCGCCGGATCTGTGACTACTTTGAGTCCATCTACAGGTGGCGTTTGGAATAGTACGGATACTCGAGTAGCCATTATTACTAATACAGGATTGGCTACGGGATTGGCAGCTGGACAGGCAGGTTTCATATTTACATCATCGAGTACAGGTTGTTCATCGCTCACATCTTCAGGATTGGTCACTGTCAACAATTGTATCAAACCTGATTATAACGCTACTTTTGTCAATGTGTCTGTCTCAGGCAATGTCCAAACAAATGACGAAGTTCCGTCCAATGTCCTTTATGGTCAGCAACCAGTTATCGTTGCAAAACCTGATGATAGTACACCACATCTTGTCATGCAAAATGATGGAAGTTACACCTTCATCACGGATGCTGTAGGTACCTATATCTATCATGTTGCGGTGTGTATTCCGCCAGTTAATATTGCTTGTCCTACTTCAATATTACAAATCCATGTGACTGATCTAACCAAAATCGGTAAGGTGCCTATTGCAAATATGGACTTAGCCACTACTTTTACAAATCAGAATCCTTACTTATCAGGATACCCTGTGACGATACCATCTTTACTGAATGATGCTTGCGTGTTTGGAGTCGCTTGTACGCTTGATCCGCTTAGTGTTTCTATATTGAGTTTGCCAGAAAATGGTACTGCTATATTGCATCAAAATGGAGATATAACTTATACACCTTACGCTGATTTTTCAGGGATTGACAAAATACAATATCGAGTTTGTGTAGAAGGCGAAACTGATAATTGTGCATCTGCATGGCAATATATTGAAGTATTGAATAGTGCAGCTTTTAGCTTCAATGCTACGGATGCCAACGATGATTTTTTTATCACAAATCAGGAGACAACAGTAAATGGAAATGTAACATTAAATGATTTTGATTATGAAAATGATGTCCAATCTTGTGTCGTTCAAGGAAGTGCATTGAATCCTGTAATTGTCCGTGGTGGAAGGTATTACCTAAATACAAATGGTGATTTTACATTTACACCTAATGATGGATTTTATGGAATGACTTCTTTTGTATATACCATTTGTGATGACAATGTGCTTATGGCTTGTCGTAATGCTACAGTATATATTTATGTTCTAAATGATATTACATTGCAACTAAGGGTATATTTGGAAGGCTCGTTGCAAAACAATGGAAACATCAAAACAGCATCGGGACGACCATTGATGAAAGACCAATTGAGACAAAATGGCTTCACTGGACAGTGTTATATACCTAGTCAAGATCCATATAAATTCCAAACACCAAATTTTGATCTTAGAAATAAGTATGTACAAGTAAATAACCTGATGGCAAATAGGTTTTCTACCATACCAAATTATGCCGAAGTCATGGGAGTAACAGGAGAAAATGCCATTGTCGATTGGGTTTTTGTAGAATTAAGATCTAAGACAGATAGCACAGAAATCATAGCTACTCGATCAGGATTAGTGCAGAGAGATGGTGACGTGGTTGACTTGGATGGTGAGAGTCATCTACGCATTCCTGGTGTAGCAGCGGATAGTTTTTTTGTAGCAATTCGGCATAGAAATCATTTAGGTGCAATGTCCGAACGAGTTTTTAGTGGTGATTTGATAGATTTTACGAGTGTAGATCAACCTATCTTCAATTTTGGTAGTAAACTCAATAATGGATACAACTATACAGGTTTGTCAATGAATGAACTTATTGCACCAGGATATCGGGCATTGTGGGGAGGCGATTTTGATAGTGATGGCAAGCTCAAATTTGTCAACCCAGGTGATGATCAGAATGTTTTATTTTTTGAAGTTTTTGCCTATCCTGAAAATCTAGTCAATACATCCAATTACAACTTTGCTTATGGATATTTGCAAGGTGATTACAACATGGATGGAAAGTCAAAATACGATAACCCAAATGACGATAAAAACTATCTATTCAGCCAGATATTATTGTATCCACTGAACACAGGATTGCTCGCAAACTTTAATTTTTTCCTACAGCAGATTCCTAAGAGGTAGATTGGGTTGGAAATGTTGGATTATTATATCTACCTGCAAAAAAGTCCTGAAAGCAGGGCTCGACTTATGATATATGCACAAAAAGGATAAGCAATACTATACCGATGACACTTTTTGTATCCTATTCAGGCCCCAATTAGTATGCGTGGCAGAGGACATACGGTATCACTGCCGGACAAAACATGTATAAGATTTCTAGATAGATATACGATTTAATGTAGTAAAGAAAAAGTCAAATCAAAGATTTGTCCAAGCCTGCCATGGTATTTTTAAAAAACATTGATGAATATTAGGCAATTTGGGAGAAAATAAATAATTTTGGTGTGTAAATAAGTAAGTTACAGGCAAGCTTAATGAAAGCTTCACTAAATTCTAACTAATACTAGAAAATGATTTTTAAATTTATAGATACTGTCATTCAGAATTTAATATTGAACTTGGAAGTACTGACCAAGGACTCAAATCTTTATTCAACGTTATTGTATCAACATCGGGGTACATTTGCATCAAGCACAACTACATTCGGAAATGAAAATGATTGCACTAACCAGTTTAATTCTTTTTTAACTCTTGCCAAATCTGAAAACGTTTCACTGGCATTAACTCCAGAATATTCATGTCCATGGAATTCTATTGATTGGCTTCTTTCTGATGTAACCCGTTGGCCAAATGAGGGTAAGTTGTGGGTTATTTGTTGTGAATCCATTACTCCCAGTGAAGTAAATGCATTAGAAGTTAAATTCAACGATAATAATATAGAAATCTTTGTAGACAAAACTCCTTTTACCAATGGGAATGGCGTATTGTTAGATCCTTTGTGTTATATTTTTAGATGTCAGGTTAACGGTGTAAACAAACTACTGGTATTGATGCAATTCAAAACGCAACATATGGGGGTTTGGACGAGTCCTGAAGAGCAGCAAAAGTATATTTGGGGCAATGATATATACGTGCTTAGGAATTCAGAAAATTCAATTTATTTGTTCACAAATATTTGCTCAGAAGCTATCGAATTCAAAATCAATGACGCATTTCAGAGCCAAGTTCAAAATAGGTGGGATCATAATCCATATATAATTTTGAATCCGCAAATGAATCCGCAACCATCACATGATGCGTTTAAGAATTTTAGAAAGAGTATCCTTGATTATGATTTAAAAGATATTATTTCACTAAACTGGGGAGCTGGAACTATGTTCCCTGGAATGGCGGATGCTCTAATACCATATAGCAAATCTTCCGTTATAATTAAATCTGATCAGGTTGAGTTTACTAAGGAGGATCGTTTTGTTAACAACCATAAAAAAGGATTGTATTATTTACTTCGTAAGCCAAACATACAGGTAAACTACTTACATCCGAAAACAGATGTGTTTTTGATAAGGCATCAAAAACCTTCCGCAGCAGGTGTAAATAATGCTCTTGTAAGAAGGAGTGGACCCGAAGTATCAAAGGTTTTTGAATGGGATACTACAACGAGCAGCTTTAATGAAATTGAAGTTGTAGAGGACAATTTTGTAGCCTTTTTAAATAGTTTGCACTGTACGAATGCTGTGTGCCACAATTTAGGCATCAGTTTTATCGAAAAAGAAAGATTGATTAATCTTTCATCTGGGCAAGTAAAAGCAAAAAAAGAAGATCGCAGATGGCATAATATTGATAAGCTTGAAAGTTTTTTGCAAGAAGCGGATGAAGTTGTAAAACGGTTTACATACGTACACGATGATACTGGTCATGCTCACCGCGAAGGATATGTAGAAGTATTGGATATTTTAAACTTACAGATTTTGCCAAATGGAGCGTGGTTTCCAACCAATTTAACATCATTTATAGGTAATTTTACCGAAGTCATGTTTATCAACAATGATGGTGAAAATTACAAATATAACCTTTCAACAATAGACGGAACCCGAAAAGCCACCGTAGCCTATATTGGTAGAAAGGATGAGGCTCAAGCGAAAAGGACACTGGTACAGCTTCAAAGGATTTTTGATAATAGTGACCAAGCAAAAAAAATGGTAGTTGTATGGTATAAAGTTAATGCAAACACTTTTGCACCAGTTTGTGACCTAGTCCCTCCTAAAGTTACAGATGATACTTCTGTTGATCCGAATTCAATATTTTAAATTATGAGTATGCAAAAAGAAGTGGTACAAGAATTAATAGCGGGAAAATTGATTGATGTGAATTTCAATCAGGATAGCGATATTTTATACGGTAGATATGCCTACAATCAGTTTACGATTGGAAATTATTTTATTGATTTTAGCAACAACGGATTAGATTTAGATTTGCGGCAGTATCAGGAAAAATTCATTGCAAATCAATATTATAAAGTTCCTGGTCACTTGCAATGGAATTACTACTTAATTTTCTTACGTGAAAATTATCGAGAGGATGAAAAATTGCGAATTGAAAAGGATGATATTTTCACCCGAAAATATGTTTTTAATCCTACTGAGCTACAGGAGTATTTTAACTATAAAAAATCTGAAAGCTCTGTCGATACCGATGTAATTAGTAAATGGAAAGAAAAGTTAAAGGCAGTAGATCTTGATGAAGCATATTCTGAAACGCCCTATACACAAGCAATCCCAAGATTTCTGTCAAAAGAGGTGATCAAAGATATTCAGCAGGATCAGGTTACTGCAGAGCAGGAACAAACCCTAACCATAAATAAGGTTTCATATTTATCACTTAAACAGAATTTTCGAAAATTTCCATTAACTAGAGAATTCGCATTAGGTCAGGTCAACCTTCTAAAGGGAGTAAACGGCAGCGGTAAAACTTCGTTTCTAGAATCAATAGAGTTAATAGTCACCGGCAAAAATAATAGGGAACCATCATTCGCAGAACCATATGGATGTATTGAGGCCAAATACAATAATGAAAGTGAAGTTTCCGATAGTTATGCTCCGGGAAATAATACTAAATATAGAGAACGTGATATATCGTGGTATTCGAGTGCTTATAAAACTGGAAACGATCTTTATTTAGCTTTTAACCGGTACAATTTTTATGATTCTGATGCGGCCTATAATTTAGCCTACAAATCAGATGTTAATACCTTGTCTAAATTTTTATCATCAATTGCTTTAGGTCCCGAATTTAATCGGATACAAAGCAGATTAAAAGGATTTCTTGAAAGGTTGTCAAGGGAACTTGGTAATCGTAAGAAGGTGATTGGAGATGAAACCGATCGAGCCAAAAACGCCATGGCAACATTGGAAGCCATAAATACGGGAAGTGATCCGCAAACTTTCTTTAAATCCTTCATTTCATACGCTGCCGAAATAAAGTGGAAAAAAGAGCTACCAAAACAAGTTGAAGACTCTTTCGCTGGGTATGAAACGCAATACCAATCGGTAAGTTCATTAATCAATTCACTTAATCAGTTATTGATAACGATTAAACTTAGGAGTTCAACCGCACTAAAAGCTGAATTAAAAAAAATAGAAGAGGCTTTAGTTGCTTGTAAAAAAAACAAGGAAAGTATTGAGCAAATTAAAGATTCATGTAAATCCATGATTTCTAAGCTTAATAGGAACAACGATTATTTAAAGATACTTGAACTGGCCAATAAATATTTTGCAGAGGAAAAAAGCTTTTCACTGTTGAATTTGAGCGAACAAATTATTAAATCATCTGCCGAGATTAATAAAGTATCAAGAGTTAGAGACTTAGAAGCGCAAATTTCGGATAAGACTTTATTCCAAAATAATAAATCATTCAAAGTCTTTAAGGCCGAGCTAATTGAAAGCAATGAGAATTTATTCAACAAGCAGCAGCAATTAAAATTTCAAATTTCAAATTTGAAGTTAAACCTTGACAAATTACAAGGGTTGGTTTCAGAAATAAAAACATCTGGTAAGCAATACTTAAGTCTAAAAACGGATGCGGATTCATGCCCACTGTGTGAAACAAAATATCCTAATGCAGAACTCTCTGATAGAATTTCAACAATAGCAAATGACATTAAAGAAAATGTTGCTCTTGACGAGTTGGGGAAACAGTTAAATATTATCGACAGCAACAGTTCTAAATGTAAAGCTCTGATAAAAGATGTTGAGTTGATTGAATCTGCAATTTCCCAAATACAAATCGACAAGAATTATGCTGATATGATTCTCACGGATATTGGTAACCTAATTAATTCCACGAAAGATAGCTTAAGCCTAAAGAAATCTGAAAATTCAAAACTGTTATTATTGCAGCAGGAACTTTTAGATAAAGGATTAAATGAGACGGAATTCAAAGAAATTAAAGAGAGTATCGAGACTTCTTTTGATAATTTAAGATTATCATATAGCTATAAAGATATTTATCTTGAAACCATTAATGGAATAAAAAAATCATCTTCTGATTTGGATGGGGTGATTAAGAAAGCACAGGAAAAAGTTCAAGAATTAGAAAGTTCATCAAAGAAGATTATTGCTGATGTGGCGCCAAGCGTAAATTATTTGGATTTTGAAAATGAATTCAATTATAGGATCGATTTACTAAAAAAAGGTATTGATTATTTTGACCAAATAAATGAATACATTGAAAGCATGACATCCGATGATGTAGGCGATATTGATTTAAAATTAAACAAATTTAATAAAGTATTTGAGGAACTTAAAAAAGCAAAATCTAATCAAAAGGAACTGACTTTGGCAAACCAAATTATTACTGAAGCGGATAAAACAATTAAACTGCTCAAACCGGAATGTGAACGGATTGAAAAAGGGTTAGCTGTGATAAATGATATTCTTGACAATCATAATGAAGCTTCCGTTTTAGGTAATTTCATTGAGTCTAATGAAGCAGAAATTCAAGAGATATTTCAAAACATTCATACACCACATGAGTTTTCTCGAATAATATTTAGTGTAGAACAGAATACTGTTTTATTAAAAAGAAGGATTGATGAAACAGAAGTGCCAATGAGTAAAATAAGCACCGGACAAAGGAGCGCCTTAGCTTTATCCATTTTTATTGCTTTACATAAAAAATTAAAACATGGCCCGAATGTCCTGTTATTTGATGATCCTGTGACATACACCGATGATCTAAATATTCTTTCATTTCTTGATTATTTAAGAGAATTGGTAATTAACGAAAACCGTCAATTGTTCTTTGCAACAGCTAATCAGAAACTGGCTGGACTTTTTGAAAAGAAGTTTGCCTTTTTGGAAACTGAATTCAAAATATTTCCATTTGACAGATATTCGCACAATATACAAAACTAATAAATCTAGCCAATAATCGAGTAGACGGCCCCACCAACCGAAGTTGATGGGAAGTGCATATGCCATGGTGCACATAGTCTCACACAGCACTATACGTACAGCTCTCGTATAAATAAATAGGCTCGCAAAATGATGGTTTCAGTTTAGATCACAATTCCAAAAGAGATAAAAATCCTTTTTCCTAAGTCATTCATTAGTACTTGTTTTCCCAGAAACTCAAGCAAATAACATTCTTCATTTTATTATAAATTCTACCCAAAACATTCCAACTCAAGTCTCCACCACGACTACAATAGTTAATTATTTCAAAAAATCACTGCTCCACATCACAAAAGTTGTCCATTAACAGTTAATGTATATTCTCACAGCATTGACCCCCATGTTGACGCGAAGTTGACCTCCTTTAGAAGTGGGGACAAAACTATATTTTTATTC
>DAOLFJ010000115.1:0-12999 GCA_035326365.1 Saprospiraceae bacterium
GAGAATCTTCTGAGTTATGACGATTGTCTCCCATAGCCCAGTAATAATCTTGTTTGAAGGTATAGCTATCGGCTTTTGTACCATTGATAAAAATATCTTGGCCTTTTATTTCTAGTTTGTTGCCTTCGTACACTTCTATAGCTCTTCTATATAGTGGGAGATTGGCGAGTGAAAGTGGCGTGCTAGCTCCAGCCTTAGGTATCCAAATAGGGCCATAATTATCTACTGACCAGTTTTTACCGATATTTGCATCAAATGGGAATAAAGTAGAAGGTTCTTTTCGCTTTTGTACATGAAAAACAACACTATTCTGAGAAAGTGAAGATACTTTTTCTTTTTGTTCTTCGCTCAATATCATAACGTACATAATAAATATATCTGTTTGTGGAATTCCAGCTGTTAAAAGTTGTTCAATTGAAATTTTATTTCTAATAATATAATATTTCTTTTTTGAAGAGGTATCCTGCTCCATTTCAACTTTCTCTTTTAAGTCTATTATTTCAATTCCATTATAAACATTTTTTAAAGTAGTTAATTTTTGGTCATCCACATAAACACATGTGTAAGGACCATCTCTAAAATCACCTTGAGATAAATGGATATTCCATTCCTTCAATTTTTTTTCGTTAAATGTGACATCTGGGCTTAATAGCACAGAATATTCATATTGTAAATTCTTTGGATTTTTAACAGGTTTTCCATTCAAATATATTTGTCGATCTATAATCTGAAGACTATCTCCAGGACCAGCCACACATCTTTTGATATAGTGGTCTTTTTTATCTAAAGGTCTAACTACGAAGTCTTTATTTTTTACTTTAACACCTAGTTCACGATCCTGTTCAATGTATGTAGGTTCTCGAGCTACTTGTCCTACGGTATAGGATCTAGATTTTGTGATGTACACACTATCGCCTACAGGCCAATTGAATACAATAGGTTTTCCAGCTTCTATTTTTTCTAAGGCAGGAAGTCTAGTATATTCTAAACTTGGTTTTTTGAGATATGATTCGGTTCCGAAAAACGGTACCTGATTATGTAATAAAGGTATCATGGCAATTGTCATAGGTGGGCGGATGCCATAATGCGCCTTAGATACAAATAAAAAGTCACCTACATTGAGCGAACCTTCCATAGATGGGGTAGGGATGACATAAGCTTCTATCAGAAACATTCTAATAAATGCCGCCGCAAAAACAGCAAATACGATAGATTCTACCCATTCTCTAGGTGCTGATTTTTTATATGGATTTTTTTCTTCTAGTTGTTTCAGTTTGTACGCATCCTTGGCAGCTCTAGCGTCTTCTAGACTTTGCGCATACTCTGCTTCTCTGACCAAGGTAGGTCCAATGTATTTATCATTTGGATTATTGGCAAGTTTGTAGAATATCGCGGGTGCGTATATAACTGCCGCAGCAGTATGTTTAAATTCTAATTTCCCAAAAGATCTTACCAAATCAACCGCCATACCTGTAAAAATAAAGATATTGACTATAGGGAAGAGCAACCACAATGCGTACACAGGTTTTCTACCAATCAATTTGCACCATTCTGCAAAATTGACACCAGGAATAAGTCCTTTGATAGCATCAACGCCTGCTTTAGGAAACAACATATAAAGACTTACGCTAAGTAAAACATAAGAAATTGCCAAAAAAATTAAAATACCCACTTGTTTAAAATTTTATTCGGGACAAAGATATGATTTATCTGTTATATTAGGTGGATTGGGTGCACAGTTTTATAGTTGTGCTTAAATTATGACGACCAACAGTTGATTTTGAGTTGTTTATAACAAATGAAGCCCCCAAAGATGAATACACTCCGAAAACACAGATTGATTGATGAGCAGCTGATTTCTACCCTTACCCTAAAGGAACATATCTGATTGTCAGAGTAGTAAATATTGATATTTTCCTTTGATTCTTTCCAAATTACTTTTCGGAGTGGATTCAAAGATCAATTTTTAACATAAATTTTCTTTTGAAATCAGTAGATACCTGTAAAGAAGTTCTACCTTGCAGCATAAAACCAATAAACGTGATCTATAACCAAGTCATCTTACTAATAGACGAAAATGCTTCTATGTGGCACGATTCTTCAGACTTTAGCTTAGCCCAATCGTTAGAATTAAATGTAATGGAAAGTATAACAAAATATGCATTGTCCAAAGGCCAAGATTATGATATTGGAAGGTTCAAACTATCTTTTATTCTTAATGCTAATCAACAGGTAGATGATGAAGTGTTGGAAGGTTGCAGGCATCAGCTTTTGGAAGTATTCATTGAAATGCTTGCTGCTCCTAACGGTGTAATAAATGATTATCCAATTAAAAACACCTATGTTCCATTGAAGTTTCCAGATTTAGAACTTGTGACATTGTCCAAGTATTTTTATGCTAAGTTTTGGAATGATGAGCGTGCAAAGTGATTAAATTCTAGTTTTCATCGGTTTATTCCATTATCTTTGTAGGTATAAATATAAATAGTAGTTAATGGAACATACATATCAACTCACAGGCATGACATGTAGTAGTTGTGAGTCAAAAGTAAAAAAAGCAATAGAGTCAGTATCAGGTGTTGTAAGTGCAGAAGTTTCTAAGGACAAACAATCTGCCACTATTCAAATGCAAAAGCATATTCCTGTGACTATCTTCCAAAATGTTTTGGAAGCAAAATATCAGATTTCTAACGACACTATGGTAAGTGAAGAAAAGCCTCGAACCTGGTTAGAGATATATACACCTATTCTTCTAATTTTCTTCTTTATCACTTTAGTAACCATTTTGGTACAGCTAAAAAATGATAGTTTTGACGCCATGATTTGGATGCGCCACTTTATGGCGGGTTTCTTTTTGGTGTTCTCATTTTTTAAGTTCCTAAATTTAAAGGGATTTACAGAGAGTTATGTGATGTATGATGTTTTGGCCAAAAAAATACCTGCATGGGCGTATTTGTATGCTTTTGTAGAATTTGGGCTAGGTATAGCTTTTTTGGTTGATTTTAACCCAATTTTGACCAATGCAGTTACGTTAGTTGTGATGACCATAAGTATCACAGGTGTATTGCAGTCTGTGCTGAATAAACAGAAAATCCAATGTGCTTGTCTCGGCGCTGTTTTTAATTTGCCTATGAGTACCGTTACGATCATAGAAGATGGCATCATGATTTTGATGAGTGCCGCTATGTTGTTCACGTTAATGGGTTGATAATAAGACTTAGATTAAGGTTAAGACTTAGATTAAGGTTAAGATTTAGACTTAGATTAAGGTTAAGATTTAGACTTAGATTAAGGTTGATATTTTTTAGAATTATTTAGAATGAAAAATTTGATGAGGTGGTTTATTCTCTTCTAAAAAGTCTTTTACTGTATACCAATGCTTTAGCTTGTTTGTTTAATTTCAAAAGGTCTTTCTTTTTTGGTGAATTTGGTTTGAAATCAGTAGAAAGTAATGTAAGGTTTAATACATCCTTATCACAATCATTTATTTTAAAAACGATTTGTTGATTTTCTATAACTTCATAATTCATTAAATTTACTCGGTAATCAAAGTTTGAAGTAAATGCAAAAGAATAATTATCGAAGCCCAAAAGTGATAAGGACAGAGATTGGGCAATATCATTTTTTGCAATATAAGCAATTCCGTCTTCATTTGTAATAGAACCTGAAAGGAAATTACCTTCGCTATCTTTTAAGACCACATTTACTCCCTTTATAGGAAGGTTATCATTGCTATAAACATAAACTTTTGTAATTTCTTTATGACTTGATATTTTTGTGTGAGACGATTTCATCCCTTGATATTCTCCAGCATATACAATTAAAAAATTGTCCAGCAATTTAAAAATACCATTTGCCATGATATCAAATGTAATCCCGCCATTACTTTTTAGTTTGAAATCAATGGTATTATTGTTGAACCGTATGAAATCTGATTCATAAAAATAGGTGCTGCTTTGAATTTGACCAATAGATTCTAATGAGTTTGTTATTATTAATAGCAGTACAATTATGGTTGATTTCATTGTGAACGAAATTAAGTATAGAAATTATACAAGCTAAACTCATATTTTAACTATTTCATAAACACAATAATCTCCTAAATGATTCCCACTTTCGACAACTATCTTTACAAACTATATTTTCTTCCTACCCCAAAACTCCCAAAACTTGGTCAGGCAAAATTCCTAAAACAACGATACAAATAATACAAGCCACGAGAAAAAACCTGTACAAATTACTTATCGGAATAGTTGCAATTTCTGATGAATGACTAACTACTGTGGCAGATACTCTAAGGTAGTTGTAGGCAGCAATCACGGAAGATACCACAGCTATGACGGCTAGCCATATGTAACCCGAATTGACAGCATTGACAATGATGAAATATTTACCAAAAAATCCTGCTAGTGGTGGTATTCCTGCAAAGGACAACATTGCAAAGATTAGACTTACAGATAACAGTTTATTATTGGACATCAAACCTGCTAATCCTCCTATGGTGTCGATTTCTGTGTGGGTTTTGATGGTAGAATAAATGCTAAATGCCATAATTGATGCGATACCATAAGCTAGGAGATTATAAAGTATATATGATGCCGTGAGATCATTGACTTCAAGTAAAGCAATAAGGACAAATCCTACATTGGCAATACCTGAGTAAGCTAGTAGACGCTTGAAATTGGTTTGTCTGATAGAGACAACATTTCCGAATATCATAGTGGCAATGATGACTAGCATAAACAAAAGCGTCCATTTATCTCCTTGATGATCACCAATAAAAAGTGTAAATTTGAGCAAGGCACCAAATACTGCTACTTTCACAATGGTACTCACAAATGCTGTTAATACGGTCGGTGCTCCATGATATACATCGGGCGCCCAAAAGTGAAAAGGAACAGCTGATAATTTAAAAATAAAGGCACACAAGATTAATATTACGCCTGTGATAAACAAAGATGACAGTCCTTTTGCTTCAATAGCTGATGTGATGATGTCTAAGTCAAAACTTCCATAAGCGCCATAAATCAAGGTGATGCCCAATAATAAAAAACAAGTGGCAAACGAACCCATCAAATAGTACTTAAGTCCTGCTTCATTAGATGCTAAGCTTCTTCTGTTGCTAGCTGCCAATATATATAATGGTATGGAAAGTATCTCTGTCCCTAAGAATAACATAGTTAGATTATGGAAAGATACTAACAATATACCACCCACAATTGAAAACACAAAAAGCGCAAATATATCTGTCAAGTGTTCGATGTCTTCACTATAGTAATATTGACCTATGATAAATATAAAAATGGACAAAAATACGATGACCATACTGAACTTGATCGCATGTGCATCAAATAAAACCATATTATTGGTCATAGCCGAGTAATCTCCCAAAAAACCAAATGACAACAAAACCAATGCTGCAACAAAAGCCAGTAAAATAGCAGGTAGCGCTAGTGTTTTTTGTTTGAAAATACCGGAATACATACTAAAAACACCGGTGATGGCAAGTAGGATTATTACGTTCATTATTTCTGTAAATATGGTTGAAGGATGTTTTGAATGGAAGTTTCACACAATTGGCTGATCCATGCGGGAAATATACCAGTGAATAGGATGACAAAAGCGATGCTATATAGAAGGTACTTGTCAGTCCCTTTAATATCCGTTTGAACAGTGATGTGGTCAGGTCCCAGCATGATTGTTTTATAAGATCGCAACATATATACAGCACCCAAAATGACTCCTGAGCCAGCTAATAAAGCCACAACGACATCATATTGGTACAAAGAAGTTAGTATCATAAATTCGCCAATAAATCCATTGGTCATGGGTACACCGATGCTTCCAAACATAGTCACCATATACAATCCTGCAAATACGGGCATATATTGTCTCAGTCCACCAAATGCTTGTATATCGTTTGTATTTTTGATATTATACAAAAGGTTAGCTATAAAAAACAAACCTGCTGAATTGATGGCGTGGGCTACCATTTGTACCATACTGCCTGATAAACCAGACTGAGAATATGTCAAAATGCCCACAAAAATCAATCCCACGTGTGCCATTGACACATAGGCCAACATACGTTTGAAGTCGTTTTGTGTCAATGCTATGATAGATGCATAAAGCACACCAAAAGCTGCTGCGTACATGAAGTATATGCCATATTCAGCTACAGCATCAGGTACTACAGGTAACACAAATCTAGTGATGGAGTAAAGTGCCATTTTTGACATCACACCAGAAAGTAATATCGTCACAGGTGCAGGTGCAAAAGTGTACGTGTCTGCTTGCCAGCTATGCAAAGGGAAAATAGGTGTTTTGATACCATAAGCAATCATAAAAGCACCGAAAATCATAAGTTGTGTCTCTGTGTCTATTTCTAAACCAGTGATTGCAGACAGACTATAATCTGATGTTGTACCCGCATTGCCTAGCCAGACAATCGCAATCAGCATTAATAAACTACCTAATAATGTAAAAAGAAAGAATTTGATTGTAGCTGGTCTCAATTTTTCACCTTTTCCCCATATTAACAATAGAAAATACGCCGGTATCAAAGCCAGTTCCCAAAAGATATAATATAAAAATAAATCTTGCGCTACAAACACACCATTCATAAAGGTTTGCATCAAAAGAATCAGGGAGAAATACTGCTTTGGATTGTGGATTTGATCACCCAATGACACATACATACTGATGAGCGCCACCACATTACAAATTAATATCATCAACAAACTCATTCCATCTGCTCCGATGTGGAAATGTACACCCATCGATGTAATCCAAGGTAAATCTATCGAAGTAATGGCAGTAATATCTTGACCAAATAGAGCCAACATGATACCAATTACAACTACCGAAGTGGCAGATGATAAAATTGCAAGCTTTTGACTAAACTTACTGCTAGTCAATAAAATGATCAGGGGAGATAAGAAGGGTATCAGTAATACGAAAAGTATATTCATTAGCTTAGAATAATAAAGATTGTTAAAATACCTAATACGCCCAAAGCCATAGCAAATAAATAATAGCTGATAAATCCGTTTTGGGTTTTTCTGATTGCACCAGATAAAAATAAGGTTATTTGTCCACTGCCATTGGTAATCTGATGGATTATTTTTTCTTCAAAAAATGACATCACCATTTTTGAAATGCTGAAAAGTGGTTTGACAATTATAGCATTGTATAATTCATCTACATAAAACTTCTCTTTGAGCAATCTACCGAGTGGCATTTGGGCTGTTCGTATATCAGTCTCAGGGACTATAGAAGAACGTACATATTTATGGTAAGCAATATATCCTACAACCAGTATTGCTACTAACGAAATGCCCAAAAGCATCCATTCTGTACTATGATCCAAATGTGCATCTGACATGCTGGCGATGGGTGAGATAAAGTGCTCTAGCCACTTCGTACCATGAAATAATTCAGGAACATTCATCAAACCACCAAAGACCGAAAGGAAAGCCAAAACAAACAATGGAAACAACATGACCATAGTTGATTCGTGGATATGTGATGCAACTTTGGTTTCCATTCTTTCTTTGCCTTGGAAGACAACAAAATAAAGACGGAGCATATAGAAAACGGTCAATAAACCAGATATCAAAGCCAACACCCAAAGTACTGGACTTTTAATAAAGGCTGCTGTAAGTATATTATCTTTGGAGAAAAATCCTGCAAATGGTGGTAATGCTATAATTGCCAAAACACCAATTAGGAATACGATGTGCGTGGATTTCATATACTTCTTCAATCCTCCCATGTTGCGAATATCTTGCTCACCACTTAAACCATGAATGACACTTCCTGCACCTAGGAAGAGTAATGCTTTGAAAAAAGCGTGGGTCAATAAATGGAAAAAGGCAGCTCCATAAGCGCCCAATCCTAAAGCAAAAAACATCAAGCCCAGTTGGCTTACGGTAGAGTAAGCAAGTACCTTTTTGATGTCATTTTGTTTGAATGCGATCAATCCTGCAAAAATGGCTGTGGTCAAACCTACGATCATGATAATATCATTGGTAAAAGGTGCTAAAATGAATAATACATTTGACCTAATAATTAGATAAATACCTGCTGTCACCATCGTGGCTGCGTGTATCAATGCACTCACTGGTGTTGGACCAGCCATGGCGTCAGGTAGCCAAGTGTAAAGTGGTAACTGTGCACTTTTACCTGTGGCACCAGCAAAAAGCAGCAAAGTGATACCCGTAATTACTGTTGTATTTATAGCCACATTATTGCTAGCTTGAAGATTTATATCGTCATATACGAAACTTCCAAATTGACTGAATATCATGAATAAACCAAACAACAAACACACGTCACCTATTCTATTCATGATGAATGCTTTGTTTGCCGCTGCATTATAATCATGATTTTTGTACCAAAACCCTATCAGTAAATAGGAGCATAATCCGACGCCTTCCCATCCAGCAAACATAAGGACATAATTGTTGGCCATGACTAAGACCAACATAAAAAATATGAAAAGATTCAAATAGGAAAAGAAACGATTGAAACCAGCATCTCCATGCATATACCCGATGGAATAGATGTGTATCAAACTACCTACACCAGTAATCAGTAACATCATGATAACCGAGAGTTGATCCACTTGAAGTGAAAAAGGCACTTGAAATTTATCTACATTGATCCAATCAAATAAGTGAATCTGAACTGCCGTACCTGTTGTTGATATATGGAAAAATAACACCAAGGACAAAATGAAAGAAGCTACTACCCAAGAAGTAGCTAAGATACCTGCTTGTTTTTCTGAAAGCCATCGACCATACCAAAGATATCCCAAAAATCCAATCAATGGAAGAAGAAGGGCGACGACAGGGAGATTATGTAAAATATCTGAACTCAAAATATGATGTTTTTTATATATGTTTTATACATGATATTACCATTTTAATTGATTTAGGGCATTGATGTCCACAGTTCGTACATTTCTGTAGATCATGACTAGCATAGCGAGACCAACAGCCACTTCAGCTGCTGCAACGACCATCACAAAAAAGACAAAAGCCTGTCCATTAGGATCATTGTGATAAACTGAAAATGCCACTGCGAGTAAGTTGACCGAATTTAGCATTAATTCAATACTCAAAAATACATTGATCAAATTTCTACGCAAGAGTACTCCTGTCATGCCAATACAAAATAGAACAATACATAAAAAAACATAATGCTCTAGTGGCACAAGCCTAAGCTGATCTTGCAATCCTGCCATTTCATTCATCTTTTACATCTTTTTTATTGAATATTACAATACCTACCATGGCTGAAAGAAACAAGACACTTGATACTTCGAAAGGTATTAAAAATTCTTTGAACAATACTTTTCCTAATGTGGAAGCTAGGCCTATATTTTGATCCACAATTGCGGGATTACTACCAAAGTCTGTTTTCCACAATGCTGTAATCAACACAAAACACAATAATAATCCTGTAAATACAGCAATACCCATGACCAACTTGCTTTTCCGTATGGTGATCGGTGTACTCATATTGAGAAACATGATGACGTACAGGAACAAAACCATGATCGCGCCTGCATATACAATGACGTGGACAACAGCCAGAAACTGAGCATTGAGCATGACAAATAAACCAGCCACTGAAAAGAAACAAATCAGGAGATACAAGACACTATACATGGCATTTTTATGAAAAATCATCAGAATGCTACTGATAATACTTATGGCTGCTAAGGAATAAAATAAGACTTCGGTCATTAATTACTTATTTTTGTTTAAAACACTTACATCGCACCTTCACGAACGCCTTTGCGACGACTACTGATGTCTATTCTATCTACATCTTTTATACCTTCTACAAGCATATCTTTTGTATAGATAAATTGATCTCTATGATAATCTGAAGTACTGATCGTTGTAGTGAGATAAATGGCATCTTTTGGACATGCTTCTTCACAAAGTCCACAGAAAATACAGCGTAACATGTTGATATTATACTCAGATGCATATTTTTCTTCTCTGTAAAGGTTTTCTTCCCCTTTTTTGCGCTCTTCAGCTACAATGGTAATGGCTTCTGCAGGACAAGCTACGGCACAAAGACCACAGGCTGTACAGTTTTCGCGACCTTCTTCATCACGTTTTAAGACGTGTCTACCTCTGAAGTATTGGCTATGCTCACGAGTTTGCTCAGGATATTGCACCGTAACTTTTTTCTTAAAAAAATGATAAATAGTGACTCTCAATCCAGCTAAAATAGCAGGAATATACATCCGTTCTGTCCAAGTCATTTTTTTGTTAGAAACGACCTTGCTTCTATTGGTTAGTGATTGCATATTTTATTGATTGTACAAGATGACTGCACCTGTGATTAACATATTGACAATGGATAATGGTAACAAAACCTTCCATCCTAGATTCATTAATTGGTCAAATCGGAATCTCGGTATCGTCCACCTTACCCACATAAAGAAAAATATAAAAAAGATGATTTTCGCTAAGAATACTCCTACACATATTAAAGCAAATAGGATTTCATGTGTATTGGCTTGTACCATATCCATGAATGGGAAATTGTACCCACCAAAGTATAGACAAGTTATAACCGCTGAGGATAAAAACATATTTATATACTCTGCAAATAGATAAAATCCAAGTTTCATACTCGAATATTCCGTGTGATACCCACCAACTAATTCTGTCTCACTCTCCGGTAAATCGAATGGGGTACGATTGGTCTCTGCAAAAGCACAAATGAGAAAGATTAAAAATCCTAACGGTTGTAGAAATATATTCCAACCCATGCCGTGCCACCCACTCTGACCTTCTACCATATTGCCCAAGCTCAATGAACCTGTTGTCATAATGATCGCAACAATACTCATTCCCATAGCCAATTCATAACTGATCATCTGAGTAGAAGCTCTTACTGCGCCGAGTAATGCAAATTTATTATTAGATGCCCATCCACCTATCATGATACCATACACGCCCAAACTCAAAACGCCCATGATGTACAGAATACCAACATTGATATCTGCAACTTGCAATTGTACTTTTTGGCCTCCGATAGTGATATCAGGTCCCCATGGAATCACGGCACTGGTCATTAATGCGGTAATCATACTAATAGCCGGCCCTAATATAAAGAGTAGTTTATTGGAGTCGGCTGGCATGATTTCTTCTTTCATGATCATCTTGATACCGTCTGCCAATGGCTGTAATAAACCGAATGGTCCCGCTCTGTTGGGTCCGATTCTATCTTGCATGAAGGCAGCTACCTTGCGCTCCGAGAAAGTACTATAAGCTGCTATCGTGATGGAAAGCAAAAAAAGTACTAAAACAAGAAATATTTTAAAAATGATTAATTCCATTATTTTATGCTTAGATTACATCAGGTTTTCGCCTGACTTATTGTTCTGTCTGAGTATTGGTTTCTAGGTGTTTTTGAATAACGGGCAACTCATAGGTCAAATGGTTTTGGGCAATGACGGAATGTCTGTCGATATCTGCAGGTCCGTCTTCTATCCAATCACTTTTCTCCTTTTTGTCAAATCGACAAGTATTACAAATGAAATCTTCTACCTCATTCCACTGATTTTTTCGACCTGTGACCCTCAATACTTCTGCACCTTGATACCAAAGCGTCACCTTGCCACTACAAGTAGGACAATCTCTATGCGCATGAACTGGTTTAGTAAACCATACACGAGATTTGAATCTAAAAGTTTTGTCTGTCAAAGCGCCAACAGGACACACATCGATCATATTGCCAGAAAAATCATTGTCCACGGCATTTTCGATGTAAGTGGAAATCTCTGATACTTCACCACGATTTAAGACACCATGCACTCTTTCAGGTGTCAACTGATCCGCTACTTGTGTACATCGGTAGCAGAGAATGCAACGATTCATGTGCAATTGAATCTTATCACCTATATCTTTTCGTTCGAATTCTCTTCTTTTGAAAGCATATCTGCTTTTGGCTAGACCGTGTTCGTAGGATAAATCTTGAAGTTTACATTCTCCTGCTTGGTCACAAACTGGACAGTCCAATGGGTGATTGATCAATAAAAATTCAGTGACTCCTTTTCTAGCATCCATGACCTCAGGTGATGTTGTATTTCTCACTTCCATTCCATCCATTACAGTCGTCCTACAACTAGCTACTAACTTGGGCATTGGACGTGGATCTTTTTCCGAACCTTTAGTTACCTTTACCAGGCACGTTCGGCATTTACCACCACTACCTTCTAACTTGCTGTAATAGCACATGGCTGGTGGCAAGTTTTCGCCAATCAGTCGAGCTGCCTGAAGGATGGTTGTTCCTGCGGGCACTGCTATACTTATATCATCAATTGTTACCTTCAACATTTTTTGCTTTTTTGAAGTATTCCTTAATTCCTACTAATTATACAGTATGATATTTCATCTCGGGTTGATAGACGTGGTCAGCATCTTTTACTCGGTGTGGATATCTCACGTGGTATTCGAATTCGTGGCGGAAATGTCTTATTGCAGCTGCGACAGGCCATGCTGCGGCATCTCCCAATGGACAGATAGTATTTCCTTCTATTCTACGCTGAATATCCCATAATAAGTCTATATCTTCTTCTTTGCCGTGTCCATATTCGATATTATGCAAGACACGTTCCATCCAACCTGTTCCTTCGCGACATGGGCTACATTGACCACAGCTTTCATGGTGATAAAATCTGGCAAAATTCCAAGTATTGCGTACAATACACTGTTGTTCGTCATAGACTATAAATCCACCGGAACCAAGCATACTACCTGTTTGGAACCCACCTTCGCTAAGACTTTCATAGGTCATCAATCTAGGGCTACCATTGCTTTCTTTGAAAAGAAGGCTTTTGGGTAAGATAGGCACAGATGATCCACCTCGTACGCAAGCTTTGATATCTAATCCACCTTTTATACCACCACAATATCCGTCTGAGTATATAAATCCTTCTACGGGAACACCCATCTCTATTTCGTATACACC
>DAOLFJ010000116.1:0-12994 GCA_035326365.1 Saprospiraceae bacterium
ATACTCTTACTTAAAAGATGTTTTTCTTGAATTTTTAATTATTTTATAAAGCAAGTTATTCGTTAAACTATTCAGAACTTTTTAGTTTTCTGCATAAACTATAATTGTGGTCGAGCTCTTATCATCTACTAATCCTTTCTAAAAAACATGATAATTTAATGATTTCAAAACTTTGAATTTGACCTATTATATTTTCACCGTAAAATTTATTACACAAATTACGATCTTCATTAAATCTTCCTACAATACCAATCCAAGAATCTTCTTGCAATTTATGTCTATCCACCCATTTTTTAACTTTAGATTTATTATTCCAGTTTTTACTGTTTTCTACAATTATTGGGATCTCTTTATTGTCATAAAATATCTTGTATTTTTCGTGATAAAAAGTTCTTAGATCTGCCTTCAATGAAGTCTTTGTATGTTTCAAACCATTGAATACTATTTTTAATGGGTCCTTTTGGTCATTTAACTTTTGATCATAGGCAATATAGAATATGTTTGTCAGTTCAGCATAACTTATCTCACAGTCTTCTACTATCGAAATATTCTTATCAATAAAAATTTCTACATCTTTTATGCTAGAAATGTATGGCATCTTAGGATTGGATTCCGCTCTACGGTACATAAAGCAATCTGTATAATGGTCAGAAATACCAATCTTGCCTTTAAGATGAGAAATATAAAGAAAATCCAAACTTTTTATTATATAATATTTACTCTTTAAATTGGATTCTTTGTCATCTACGGTAATCCAAAAATGATCAAGATCTGTAATCGAATCAATGGTATAAAAATTATTCGCATTTTTATAACCTTTATCAAATTGAATAGAATCTATGGATATGTCTATAGCTTTTCCTATCCTGTTAGGTTCATCCATAGAGATCCAATTTCCTGCAAGTTCAAATTTCGTACCTTTACTAGAATCTTGTGCAACACATTTTAAACTGAACAAGAAAAAGAAACAGGTGGTGATGATAAATGTAGCAAACATTCGTAAAAAAATTGATTCCATATTTTTGATATTTATTTTGTAATTTTCTGGTAATTGAAATATAAAGATTTGAAAATTCAGACCTTATAGGTTTTGAAAACCTATAAGGTCTGAATTTATATATTATACACCAAGATCCCTTAATATCTCCGTAAGTTTTGCATCTAATTGTTCTTCCACCATAACAAAATCAGATTTATTAGCCAAGCTTGCATTGACACTACAATAAAACTTTATTTTTGGTTCTGTGCCTGATGGACGTGCTGAAATGATGCTGCCATCTTCTGTAAAAAACTGAAGTACATTGGATGAAGGTAGGTCTATTTTTACTGCCTCACCTGTAATCATATCTTTTGAGATACTTTTTTTATAATCCTTCAGTGTGACCACTTTTATACCACCTAAAGTAGTCGGTGTATCGTTTCTATATTTCTCCATCATGGCTTGGATTTCTTCTGCACCAGACTTACCTTTTTTAGTAATAGAGATTAATTTTTCTTTATAAAATCCATATTCTGCATACATATCGAGCATGACTTCGTAGAGACTGCTACCTTGATCTTTGTAATATGCTGCCATCTCTGCAAACATAGCGCAAGCAACGACAGCGTCCTTATCTCTAGCGTGGTCTCCTACTAGGTAACCATAACTTTCTTCACCGCCAACTACAAAAGTCTTTTGGCCTTCGAGCCTAGTCATTATCTCACCGATAAACTTAAATCCTGTCAGTGAATTGTAACATGTCACACCTTTGGACGCAGCCATTTTGTCTATTAGATATGATGTGACGATTGTTTTTACTACATATTGATTACCATCCAGTTTGCCTGCTTTTTCCCATGCTCCTAATACATATCTGACCAATAAACTAAGGGCTTGATTTCCATTGAGCAAAATGAATTCCCCTTTATCATTTTTTATCGCTAAGCCTACTCTATCCGCATCAGGGTCAGTTGCCATGACGATATCTGCATCCACTTCTTTTGCTTTGGCAATAGCCATACTCAATGCTTCGGCTTCTTCAGGATTGGGATAGATGACTGTTGGAAAATTGCCATCTACCACCATTTGTTCTTTTACAACTATTACATTTTCAAAACCAAACTTGTGTAAAGCATCCGGAATAATGACGCCTCCTGTACCGTGGATTGGCGAAAAGACGATTTTAAGATCTTTTTGTCTATGGATAGCGTCTTTTGAGATAGACCATTTCACTAGTTCATTGATATATTTTTCATCTATTGCTTTGCCAATGGACTGAATATTTGACGTTAAGCGTTCGAATTTTATCTGATCAATATTACTAATTTTAGCTACTTCATCCATGACTGCTTCATCGTGTGGTGCGACCAATTGTCCACCATCAGCTCCATAAGCTTTGTATCCGTTGTACTCTTTTGGATTATGTGATGCAGTGAGCATGACGCCGCTTTGGCAGCCCAATTCTCTAATGGCAAAGGAAAGCTCAGGTGTTGGCCTCAGTCCTTCAAAGTAGTAAACAAAGATACCATTGGCAGAAAAAACATCTGCTACGATACCAGCAAACAAACTAGAATTATTACGATTATCATGCGCAATGACGACTTTGATTTGCTGATCAGGATACAGTTTAATTAAGTAGTTACTAAGTCCTTGAGTAGCAGCTCCAAGCGTATATTTGTTTACCCGATTAGATCCTGCACCCATAATGCCACGCAATCCGCCTGTACCAAACTCAAGGTCTCTATAAAAGGCATCTGTAAGTTCTGTCGTATTATTTTGATCAATCAATTGTTTGATTTCAGCTTTTGTGGCTTCGTCATAATTTCCTGCCAACCATGCGTCTACTCGTGATTGCACATTTGCGTCTAAAGATATATTGGACATATTTGTTTTATTTAATGTGAACATAATAAATTCTGTACCCAAATAGCACATACTCTACGAAGGCAAATTTAATCAAATAATATAAATAGCAATGTTTTGTTTCAAGAAGTTTTAATTAATCCATCTAAACAATTATCCCGTGATCATTTACTTTATGATCAGACCATAAGAATATTAGAATATAACCAATAAAAAAAGGGAAAGCATGAATGACATACTTTCCCTTTTTTAAATTATTAAATACTTAGTTCTTACTGACGTGGTATCATATTGAACTCAACCCTTCTGTTTAAGGTACGTCCTTTTTCATTTTCATTAGTAGATATTGGACGTGACTCTCCGAATCCCGTAAAACTCATTCTATCAGCTGAGATACCTTGTTTAACTAGAAATTCATAACATGCTTTTGCTCTTCTTTCAGACAATGATTGATTAGCAGTAGATGATCCAGTATTATCTGTATGACCACTTATGTTCATATTGAAGTCTGGGTATCTATTCATGATGTCAGAGATTTGACGCAAGACGATATTTGATTCAGATTTCAAGACTGCACTACCTGTTTGGAACTGTACTGCTTGCATTGCAATATCTAGGGTCTTTTTATCTTCCATTTTTATTTCAGGACAACCTTCATTTGCTACTGTACCTGCCACATTTGGGCATTTGTCTCGACTATCATCTATACCATCGCCATCTGTATCTGGGCAACCATTGTAGATCTTAAGGCCTGGTTTGGTAGGACATTTATCTTCCTTATCAGTGATACCATCACCATCTGTATCAGGGCAACCCATGGTAGCTTCGGTACCTTTTTCATTAGGACACTTATCTTTATCATCAGAGACACCATCGCCATCACTATCCATCATTTTCACTTTAGGCTCTTCTGGACAACCTTTGTTTGCAAGGGTTCCTGCCACGTTTGGACATTCATCTTCGTTATCAGCTATACCATCTCCATCTGTATCTGGACATCCACCAAATTGCTTCAAACCTTTGGATTCAGGGCATTTGTCTAAATAATCAGGTACGCTATCACCATCTTTATCAGGGCAACCATTCAATTCTTTGGGACCAAATGCATTCGGGCAAAGGTCTAATTCATCAATTATGCCATCATTATCACTGTCCAATTTTACCATTTCTTCAGTTTTTTTCTCTTCTTCTTCAGTTAATTTACCTAATAAATAAGTAAAACCAATACCGTGCTGTAGGTTATTTCTATCCTCAGCTAGAGAATATCGGTATTCTGTTTGCAAAGTTATATAGGCTTTGGGGCCTACTTTTACATAAAGACCTAGACCTGCGGGAATTTGAATATTGAATTCTCCTTCATTTTCGTGTACACCACCTACGCCGGCCATTAAATAAGGTATAAATCTTCTGCCTTCTTTAAAAAACTGATATTGAAACTGTGCGTCAAGACTCAAAATACTTTTACTCACAGAAGCTAAAGAGTCAATGTGCGAATTCACTAAACCGTATCGCAAAGGAAAATTTAGCGCGATATTATTGGTCAATTGTCTTTGATAACCCAATTCGTAACCATGTCTATAATCCTTAAATCCAGTCAAGGTACCACCATTCTGAGATTGGTAATCAAGAAATAACTTCTTAAAAGAAACACCTGACTTGAGCTGGGGATTCTGTGCATAAAGGCTCGGTACAACCGATGCAAAAATTATGAAGATAAACAACAAATTTCTCATATTCGAAAAGTCTATATTTTGAAAAACCTTAAATAAGTGACAAAAATACATAATATTTTATTATAATATATAAAATGATGTAGAAATATTATTTTTTGATAGTATCCGATTTAAATAATGAGCGGATTTTAAGTAGTAAATATATACTTTGAATGAAAAGCGAACAAATTAAGCGAACTAGATATACCATTAACTCCTTTCTAATCTTATCCCAATATTAATTTAATATTAATTTTTCGTGAATGATGGATATGAAGCCAACTCGTTGTACATTTGCGGCGCAATTTGATAACCAACGTTAAATAATAGACATTGAACAACTTAATCAGACTTTTTCTGCCTAAAGACAAAGTATTTTATGAAGTCTTTGAAAATATAGTAGTCAATCTTAAAGAAATGATTACTCAGTTAAAAACAGCGCTTGATGAAAAAGATGTACCTACTCGTTTCAAAATGCTTGAAAACATTGAGCATGGTGAACACAAAAATGATGAATATACCCACCAAATTTTTGTAGAGTTGAGCCGCAATTTTATCACTCCTTTTGATAGAGAAGATATCCATTACTTAGCAACATCACTGGATGATATCGCTGATTATATGCATGCTGCCACTAAAAAAATATTGACATACAATGTAGAAACCACTGATCAATACATGAAAGACCTCGTGGATATCAGTGAAAAATCAATTGTAGCACTCGCGGATGCAGTCAACAAGCTCAGAAGTATGAAAAACATCAGTCAGATCAAACATGACTGTGTACTGATCAATAGTCTTGAAAACCAAGCAGATGATGTACTTGATAGTGCAATCCTCAACTTATTTGCAAAAAATAGTGACCCTATCCAAATCATAAAGTTGAAAGATATTTATCAAGACCTAGAAGTCATATCTGACAAATGTGAAGATGCTTCGAATGTCATAGAGTCTATCATCATAAAGTACGCTTAACTTAACCTACTGATACAGGAAGTATTCATTTCCCATCTACCAACTTACTTATGACGTTACTTATCATCATCATAGCGCTGGCCCTAATTTTTGATTATATCAATGGGTTTCACGATGCCGCAAATTCAATTGCTACGGTTGTTTCTACCAAAGTTTTGACACCATTCCAAGCAGTTGTTTGGGCAGCAGTTTTTAATTTTGCCGCTTATTTTATATTTAAAGATCACGGTGTAGCCAATACGGTAGCCAAAACGGTCAATGAAGGTGTCAATAGTGCTGGCGTGCCATACATCACACTCACCGTAATCATGGCTGGACTTCTTGCTGCTATATTTTGGAATTTGTTGACTTGGTGGTTTGGTATACCTTCTAGTTCGTCACATACACTAATTGGTGGATTCGCAGGATCTGCAATTGCCCATGCTGGGTTTGAAGCTATAGACTCTGGTATCATATTAAAAACAGCATCCTTTATATTTTTAGCACCTTTAGTGGGGATGATCATGGCCTTTATCATAAGTATCTGGTTTTTACATGCTTTCAAAAAGACATTTTTACCTAAATTACTTTCTCTTGCGATTTTAGGATGTGTTTTTTACTTCATACCAAACTTAATGGTGAAAAGTCCATCTAAAATAATAGGTATAAAGAAAGCTGAAACTGTAGATAATGGTTTAAAACTGGACGTGTCTTTTAAAACGCCTGCCAATATGATGGGTCTAAAAAAGGGAGATGTCTTACAGGGTATAAATGATGTAGCTACTGTAGATGATAAATCATTATCAACTGCTATCAAATCCTTAAAAAAAGGAGACGCCGTGAGTTTTAAAGTCTTGAGAAAAGATGAAGAAAAAATCATAGAGACTACTTTTCAACCACGATTTAAGTCTGCTTTAATGAATTTGTTAGCTTTTGGTGAAAACGTTAAATGGTTATTGATTGGTTTTATCATTGGTGTCATAGCTTTGTTTACACTGTTCCTCAGTGGACTTAATTACGCACAGAGTGAGAGATGGTTTAAACGTATGCAACTAGTATCTTCTGCAGCATTTAGTATTGGCCACGGTGGTAATGATAGTCAGAAAGTAATGGGTATTATCACAGTAGCATTGATAGCTGGAAATCAAATCACAAGTTTCGAAGAGATGCCTAATTGGGTACCATTATCTTGTTATACAGTGATCGCTCTAGGAACTATGAGTGGTGGCTGGAAGATCATCAAAACAATGGGAACCAAAATCACAAAAGTAACTCCATTCGAAGGTGTAGCTGCAGAAACTGCTGGAGCATTAACACTATTCATTACGGAAATGCTCAAAATTCCAGTATCTACCACACATACCATTACTGGATCTATCATAGGCGTAGGTGCTACTAAAAGATTGTCTGCCGTAAGATGGGGCGTAACAATCAATCTTCTTTGGGCATGGATACTAACCATACCAGTGAGCGCAGTCATAGCTATGTTGTTTTATTCTTTATTGTCTTTATTTGGCTTGGAGTAATGAACTGTTCATAGGTTTAGTTTTATAACAATCATGTCATCCCTTCGGGATTTTGGTGGTGTTTTTCAAATTCTTTTTTCTATAAACATTACCTCCCTTCGAGATTGTTTTACATTGCTATAAACATTACTTCCCAACTGCATTTGTTCTGTTTCTTTAACAAATCACTTTGGGATTAACTCAGAAATGACATTTGCGTCCGTGGCGGAATGATCTCCTTCGTTTTTTATAGTCAACCACATTGAGTTTATATCCTACAGTAAAGCTATTAAAAAAGTACCAATCATTATCTCTGTCGTTGCCTCTTGCTTCAGTTTTTAAAGCATTCTCCGGTGGACCTTCAGGTAATTCGTCAGTTCGGTAAGAAATATCCGCTGCTATGGGGCCTTTGAATTGTCTAAGTAACTCAAAATCTGGATAATCTTCAGAAACGTCATCTAGATAATCTGTAAATGTAATCCTAGGTCCTATCTCAAAGGATATATAAACATCTGGTCTAATAAAATAAGACAATCCAAAACCAAAAGGAATGCCAATTTGGTGCAATGAATATGGTGCTTTATGTCCTGGCAAGCCTTGGCCCTCTGTACTTAATGGCTGTAAGTCATACCATCTTCCATTATAAGACGCCTTGGGATTAAAATTAAAATAGGTAATACCAAAATAAACAAATGGCTTAAGATTGAATTTGCGTAGTTTTTTAAACATATCCAATAATTCTATCTCTGCCAATAACGAAACGTCTTTAATATCTGTCACAAAATGCAAATTTCGAGCTGCTCTCCATACATCTTTAGAGTCTTTGTCATAAGCACTAATTGAAGTTTTAGTATATTTTAGTTTTAATGCAACTGACTCTGATAAATGGTAACCAAAATGTATACTCTTAAGGAATCTAGCGCCTTGGAAGCTGATACGACTGCTGTAATGACTGATGTCTCCTTGATAAGTTGTTCCTCCTATACTTGCACCAACATCAATGTACTGCCCTTTGCTATAGAAAGACAAACACATGAAGCATATGAACAAATATTTAATCATTACTAAACTAATTTTTGATTACCCCATTAATTACGTCATTATTTTGGGGTGATTCTGAACTTGAATTTTTTATAAATGAATATTTAATATAAAAACCAAAATGAGTATACCAATCGTTTTGGCTAGGATTGCCACGTAGTGTTCCTGTAGGTACTCTAGCATTATCCGTGCCAAAATATTCTCCCGTCCTATTTGACAATTGAGCGCCTAGATAATTACCTGCCGCCATCATTTCATCATAGTTTACATAAGTACCACTGACATCATCAATGTAATCTGTAAATGTTTTACGTGGTGCCGCTTCAATTCCAATGCTTATTTTTTTGTTCAAGTCAAACTCTATTGCTATTCCTATTGGCCTTGAAATAGCCGTTAGACTATATGGTTTTTTATCATTACTTGACATTGTTTGGCCTTCGGTTCCAATGGGCTGAAGAGCTACTGACCTACCTTGATATGTTGTAGATGGGTTAAATCTAAAGAAATTCAGGCCCGCAGTTATGTATAGTCTGACTTTATATTTATCTAATCTTTTAATGAGTTTATTCACTTTGAGATCAGTGTAAATACCAAATTCGTAAATAGGTGTTGTAAAATTAAGATTGCGCGATTTTCTAGTTTCATCTAATGAGAATCGATCATCTCCTGTCAATCGACCATTCATAAAACGAGCATTTATAGATGCCCAATCCGTGACATTACTACCAAGTGTAGCTCCCCAACTAAATCTTGCAGGACCGGTGCTGAGCCCAATAGTCCTAGGTGTCAGATCTCCATGATAATACATGGCTCCGATGTGTATCTTGGTATATAAATTTTGACCTTGTACGCCACATAATCCTATAAATACAAATATAGATATGCGGAAATACAAACGCAAAAGAATTTGCATCTTCATTCTCATTGGTGCTCTCAATAAATAGGTGTTGGTGCAAAATTAAATAAGTTTTAGGAGTAATTTGTCATTCTATGGGCACAACTAGCTTAAAAGTAAAATTAATGACAAATGAGTAGAATTTTGTTGATAGGGCGAAGATTAGTTTTGGTTAATGCAAGATTGGTAAATTAAACAGTCTATTTGGTTCAAGCCTGTTAGGCTTGTTTTTTTGAGTCTTTTCACCATAGGTTTCGCCTATAGTTATTCATCATTAAGCCTTACCAGGCTTATAAGACATCCTAATTTCCAAACATTAAATATCCAAAATACCTTCTGGTAAATTCATATAAATTATTTTGTTTTTATCATTGATTTCCACTATAAATTGATCTATCAATGGTAAGTAGAAAGGTTTTGCATCTTTCTGGACAACGGCCATAATCTGCTGTGGAAAAATTTCTACAGCTATGATGGTACCTATATTCTCATTATTACTGTATATGGCAAAATCAAGGAGTTGTTCCTTATCTTTTTGATTTGCAAATTCGGATGAAGTAATATTTTTTTCTTCCATATAAAGATCCTTCAAACTAATGGTAGCTGCTTCTTCAGGATCATCCATTTCTTCAAACTTAACAAGAATTTGATTTGTTTCTCTTACAGACTCGATAAAATAAGGTACATAAGAACCATTGATGAGAATGAAAACGTGGGCTGCGTTTACAAAATCTTCAAGAAATTCATCTGGAATATCTGTTTTCATCTCTCCACGTGTACCTACAGGTTTGAGAATGGTCCCTATTTTTACAAACTTTTTTGCCATTTTGTGTTTGTCTAATTAACTTCTATCAAAGTAAGTGTCTGCTTAAATCCTTTTTGTGCTTTGGTTTCCCATGGATCATTCGGTCTACTACCATCTGAGTCATACACTATCATATCTCGTTTTACCAAACCAATCCCTTTACCATAATACTCGGTCATATCCCTAAAGTTAATGATGGTATTTTCTTTGACCAAATTCACTTTAATAGCTGGTACTTGTTGTCCATTAAAATCAAATGGTTCATTTATTTCTTCCATTCTTGGATTCAATCCACGGAATAAAGTGATGGGTTCACCACCAACAACTACTGTCAAATCTTCATACAAAAATACATTAGCATTCCATCTCAGTCCTTTTTTAATGGGAAAGACTAACTTCACTTGTCTTACGTTTTCTTCTGTCCTGATGGCCATAGTTTTGTCGACAGAACAAGTCCAAGTATTGGTCGAAATCCAAGGGTCAGACTCGTTTCTTTTGAAGAATCTTTGCAATTTAAATGCTGTATTACCTGTAGCATCTACAAAAGTATCTCCAACTACCTCTCTAATAAATGACCTAAATGTATCTCTTCTAGTTCCGCCCGAAGACAATATGATGCTATCTGACACATAAGTCCATGACTTACCGATAGAAACTGGAAAAAAATCATATCCAAAGGTTGACTCATCTAATATTTCTGTTTCACTATCACAAGATGTTACAAATGATAACAATAACATACTGAAAAGAAGAAAGACAACATTTTTCATATTAATATAAATTTTAACTTATTAAAACATAACATACAGTAACTTAACGATCATTTAATAAAATATATTATCTAACTTACGATTTTTCAAACTTCAACATACTTTGCCCAATAATACCACCACCGATAACATCATCTCCTTCATAGAAAACTGCGGACTGCCCAGGAGCAATGCCTCTCACATTAGCAAAGAAATTTACATTGATCTGATCTCCATTAGGATGCAGCGATGCAAGGACTCCCTTATCATTGTATCTCACTTGAGTCACAGCTTCCATTCCGTCGTGAATAGCTGCATATTTCATGAGATTGATTTGTCCTACACTCATACCATTTCGAATCAGTTCATCCACTTCACCAAGCACGACAGTATTAGTCTCAGGAAGAATTTCTGTGACAAACATAGGTGTCTTAAATCCACCACCGAGTCCTTTGCGCTGACCTACGGTGTAGAATGGATATCCTTCATGGTTGCCAAGGAAATCACCTTTTGCATTTACAAAAGTACCACCTTTAACCCTATCTTCTAATCCTGGCACGCGACGCTTCAAAAAACCACGATAATCATTATCTGGAACAAAACATATTTCATAACTCTCTGGCTTTTTGCTAAGATCTTCATATCCAAAATCTTTTGCCATCTGTCTGATCACTGGCTTGCTGTAACCACCTAATGGAAAACTGCTTCGCTCAAGACATGATTGAGTTAGTCCCCACAATACGTATGACTGATCCTTTCTATCATCTTTGCCTTTAGATATGAATCTACGACCATTTTCTTCTTTGATAATGGCATAATGTCCTGTAGCGATAAACTCGCAATCCATAGCATCTGCTCTTTTTAGTAAAGCGCTCCACTTGATGTGGGTATTGCAAAGTACACATGGATTTGGTGTACGACCAGCTATATATTCTTCTACAAAATTGTCTATGACATAATCGCCAAATTCTTCTCTGATATCTACTATAAAATGGTGGAATCCCATATTGACAGCCACTTGTCTAGCGTCATTTATAGAGTCGAGCGAACAGCATCCTGTCTCCTTCTTGGACCCACCTGCACTGGCGTAATCCCAAGTTTTCATGGTGATGCCTACTACTTCGTACCCTTCTTCGTGGAGCATCATCGCTGCGACAGTACTATCTATACCACCACTCATAGCTACGAGTACTCTACCTTTTTTACTCATGTTTATTATCTCTTTTGAAGGTGCAAAGATAGTGCAAAATGATTAAAAACTGGACACTACGATGGAGATTGTATCATCGAGCTTCACAATTTTATTTAGTTCAAGCCTTTCAGGCTTGTTTTTTCCCTTCATTTTTACCCGTAGGTTTCTCCTACGGTTATTCAAATTAAAACCTTTCAGGCTTTGAAGTGCGTTATGATTTATATCTTAATAAGCAGTTCTAATATATTTCGACTTGGGTGATGAGTTCTTCTTTTACGGCTTCGTTGATGATTTGGATGATTTTGGTTTTGCCCATGAGTAGTTCCTTTTTTAATGGTGCTGATGTCAAGTAAACCCTCAAGATACCGTCATTGAAATATATTTTTTGGGTATATCCGCTTATAATTGGGCCCATTTGTTCTTTCCATATTTCTTCGATTTGGGCAGTGTGGTAACCTTTAGATACACGTTTGTTTGTCTGGATATATTCGCCCAAAACTTCTTTTATACTTTTGTCATTGTGTCTGCCCATGATTTATCTTTTGTTTTTCAATCATTAAAATCACGAAATAGTTCCGCAATCCACTTTAAATATAGTGTACTCTGTCTTAATCTCATTCAGCACTTTGATCATTCTATCTTCATTGGTATCCGTGATGAATACTTGTCCAAAATTATTGTCCAAAAGCAGAGATAACAAATGTTTGACCCTGCTAGGATCTAATTTGTCAAAAATATCATCAAGAAGCAAAACAGGTTTTTTACCAGAATTTGCTTCTAAAAGTTTGTATTGCGTCAACTTTAAGGAAAGAACAAAGGATTTCAACTGACCTTGCGAAGCGAAATGTTTTAATGGTTCACCATTCATGGTAAATATCAAATCATCTTTGTGAATACCATATGAGGTCCTTGCCAATATTCTGTCTTTATCTAAGCTTTTTTTCATCAATGATTCCAAATCACCTACTTCCAATTGGCTTTCATAAGTAATGTTACACATCTCTCTTTGACCTGAAATTTCAGCGTATGTTTCTGTAAAAATATCTTGCATTTGAGCCACTTGTGCCTTTCGTTTTTCGAATATTCTCTGAGCTGGCGCATACATCCCTGCGCTCACGGACTCTAGGAGAAGACTATCGTAATATCGCTGATCTGCAAAAGCTTTGAGTAAGGCATTTCTTCTTTTGAGTAAATTGCTGTAAAGCATGAGGTCATCTAAGTAGCTGCGATCAGTCTGGACTATGGTATTATTCAGAAAATTGCGTCGTTCTTCACTGCCTTCTAGCATGAGCTGAATAT
>DAOLFJ010000484.1:0-2598 GCA_035326365.1 Saprospiraceae bacterium
AACACTCAATCGGAGCGTTATTAGGATATGAAGCACTTCATAGTAAAGGTCGTAGCATCAACGGTACACTTAATAATTATTTTACGGTTTCTGAAGATGCATGGTATTTAACTACTGGATTCGGAGATGCATCTTCAAGAGGGGTCAGTTCTAATGGTGGTGAGAATAAATTGCTTTCTACTTTTGGTAAAGTTGATTATGCATATGATGATAAGTATTTTGTGTCTGCTACTATTAGAAGAGATGGATCATCAAGGTTTACACCTACAAATAGATTTGCAGTATTCCCTGCCTTTTCATTAGGCTGGAGAATCACAGGTGAAGATTTCTTAAAAGATAACAATGTTTTCAATGATTTAAAATTGAGAGCAAGCTGGGGCAAAACTGGTAATGAAAACATTAGATCATACAATTTTGTAAATCGTTATGGTGGAGGTGTTGGAGCAGCGTCATACGACATAAATGGAACAAATAACTCAGCGGTGGCAGGATATTGGCAAGATGGCATCGGAGATCCTTTCACAAAATGGGAACAAGGTATTAATACTAATATAGGATTTGATGCATCATTGTTTAATGATAAGGTTACTATCGTATTAGATGTATACAAACGCGTCACTTCTGACTTGTTGTATAATGCACAATTGCCTGGTACATTAGGTATTGCGACATCACCTTTTAGCAACATTGCGCAAATGACTAATACTGGTATTGATTTAGGTTTAGGATATAAAGGTAAAGTCAATAAAGACTTCTCTTATAACATTGACTTGAACATTTCTCATTATAAAAATGTAATTGACAAAACAGATGGGATTACAGAATTTTTCTACCCGAATTCAGCTCAAGGACGTATAGATAATAGACTTCCAATAGAATTTAATATCAACCAAATAGGTGAGTCCATTTCTTCTTTCAGAGGATATGTAGTAGAAGGCATTTATGATGCGAATACTACGGCAGATGAATTATCTAAAGTTAAAATAGGTAATGCTCAAGTCGGTGGTTTGAGATTTAAAGATATCAATGGAGATGGCGAAATTACGGAGGATGATGCCACCATCATTGGAAGTCCGCATCCATCTTTCACAGGCGGTCTTAATCTTGGAGTATCATTCAAAAACTTTGATCTTAATGCCTTTTTTGTAGGTTCATATGGTAATGAAATTTTTAATTACGTAAGACTTTTCACACACTTCAGACAGTTCAATTCTAATGTGGATAGAGAGTATTATTTGAACAATGGTACTGGAGGAAGCCCAAGATTAAATATCAACGACACAGCAAGTAGATTGGCTAGTAGTTATTATGTAGAAGATGGTTCTTACCTTAGACTTGGTCAATTACAAATTGGGTATAACATTCCTCTTTCAGCTAAAAACAAAGCAGGCATGAAAAGCTTAAAAGTGTATGTTCAAGGTCAGAATTTATTTACAATTACAGGTTATTCCGGCTTAGACCCTGCTTTATCCAACGCAAATATTGGAGATTTTCAAGGCGGAGTACAAGGAAACTTCCTTAATGACTTATGGACTGGTTTTGATCTCGGACAATACCCATCAAATAAAATGTTCACTGTAGGTGTAAATGCAGAATTTTAAAAACCATTAAATACATAAAAAATGAGATTAATAAATAAATACATTATCGGAGCAGTCATGTTGACCATGTCGATATATTTTATATCATGTGGAGATTCTTTTTTAGATACGCCATTACAAAATGCAATAACTGAAGACATTCTATCAGAAAGGCAAGCGGGTGTTGATGCCAGTCTAATTAGTACTTATAAGATGCTAAATGGATTTACCAATACAGTGGGCAATACTTGGGGTGCAGCACCATCTAATTATTTTTACAATTCAGCATCAGATGATCAACACAAGGGCTCTGAACCATCGGATAATGCTGATGGATATCACGATATAAATCTCTATCAATGGTCTCCTGGTTTGAAATCATTCAGAGATAAATTTATTAATGTTTATGAAGGTGTAAGTAGAGCCAATAAAACAATCATTTTGTCTGATATTTTTGTAAGTAAAGATCCTACTGCAAAAGCTTTTAATGACATTGTAAAAGCAGAAGCAAAATTTTTAAGAGCATGGAATCATTTTGAAGCATATAAAATGTGGAAAAACATTCCATACTATACAGAAGTAGATGTTTTAAATAATGTTTCAAGAAAACCAAATGATGTAGATGTGATTCCATTGATCATTGCAGACCTTGACGCTGCTATTGCAGACCTTCCAGCTGATAAAACTGCTGTTGGTAGATCAGATAAAACGGTAGCACAAGCACTCAAAGGCAAAGTATTGCTTTACAATAGTGACTTCGCTGGCGCTAAAACAGCATTCGATGTCGTTGTGAATTCAGCAAAGTATAGCTTAAACCCTTGTTATTTTGACAACTTTAATGTGTCTACGAACAACAGTCCTGAATCCATTTTTGCACTTCAGGCATCAGTTAAAGATGGTGACGGTGACGGTGCAAATGGTAATTATCTTGAGCGACTAGCGGCTCCACATTCAGGATCTCATACTGGCTGTTGTGGATATAACAACCCAACACAAGATTTAGCCAATGCTTATCAAG
>DAOLFJ010000485.1:0-2596 GCA_035326365.1 Saprospiraceae bacterium
AGGTTTTAAAGCGACTGCGGCTGTGACCGTTGGTGGTGGTAGATTTGACCAAGCAGACGTGGATGCAGGTCTTGAAAATTATTATAGACTCAATCCTTCACTAAATATGACTTACCGTAATGGAAAAATCAATCTATTCGGAAATGTATCATACAATCAAGGTGATTATTTTACCGCCATTATCGTAGATAGGTATATTGGTGATGAAGTATACAAAAGTAAAAATATTGATCGAGTAGATTACACATTTAGAAATGTAAGGTTTGGTGCAGACTATTACGCCACTGAAAAAACAACAGTTGGAACGGTGTTTCGTACATGGGGAAGACAAGGAGATGGTGTAGGATTCAATCGAACAAGTGTTTTTGATGCAACCGAAACCATTCTAAACAATATATTCGTTACCGAAAATATCACTGACTCCAAGAGAAGTGGATTGTATGGGAATGTCTACTTAAAACATGAATTTGATCGCAAAACCGGTCATGGATTTAATGTAGATTTTGATTACAATACATTCAATACTAGAAATATAAATGATTTAGCGATTTATCCTGATGACAATCCGCTTTTCAGATCTTTGTCTCGTCAGGATGTTGACCAACCTGTTGATATCTTGGTTGGCAAGGTAGATTATAAGTTGCCTATAGATTCTACATTTAAGGTAGAGACAGGTGTAAAAATGAGTTTTGCTACGGTAGATAATGACCTGAATTTTTTTAGAAATGGAGAAGTTTCATCTGACGAATCCAATGACTTTTTGTACAAAGAAAATATCAATGCAGGATATGTAAATCTAAGTAAGACCATATCTAAATTTGAATTGAATGCAGGGCTGAGGGTTGAGCAAACTATTCTTTCTGGAGAGTCGATGGATTCTTTGGTCTTGGATAGAAATTATGCACAATTATTTCCAAGTGCGAGTGCCATGTACCGTTTTAATGAACATATGGCATTGCAATCATCCTATTCTAGAAGGGTAAATCGTCCTGGTTTTCAACAACAAAATCCATTTTCTTACTTTATAGATTCACTCACTTATACTCGAGGGAATCCAAATTTAAGACCAGAAATTATCAACACGGCACAGCTCAATTTGACCTATGATGGACAGCCGTTTTTTGGTGTTGCTTATTATGTGACAGATGATGTTATAGTAGAAAATGCACCTAGACTAGAAGGTACAAGAACATTCACCACTGCCGAAAACCTAGCTAATCAGACAAGAGTGGAATTACAACTCAACTTCCCAATTAAATTGGGTAAATACATAGATGGATTCGGTGGTAATCAAGCCATTTACAATGCTTACGATGCGACATACCAAAATATTAAGTATGAAACAAGTAGATGGCATTGGTTGGGATATTTTCAAATAAATGCGACACTACCAAAAGATTTCAGACTAGAAATGGGTGGATTTTATATGACAAAATTCCTTGAAGAGTTTCTCACAATAGATAATATTGCAGGATTGAATTTTGGTATTTCAAAAACATTTGACGAGAAACGTGGTCGATTATCATTGAGTTTTAATGATATATTCTACTCGCAAAACACAAATGCTAATATAGATTTTAGTGATGTACGAGTTAATTTCTTCCAAAGAGATTTTTCTAGACAAGTGAGGTTGACAGCAAGTTATCAGTTTGGAAATTCAAAGATGAAAAACGTATCAGGAAGGAGTTCCGCGTCTGAGACAGAGTCTTCACGGGTGAAGGTGGAGTAGGGGAGAACTAGGCAATTAGCTTAAATGTTTTATTCTATTTGTTTAACTTCTATGTTTTCTAAACACTTGATGTATCTCAAACCTGTTTTAATATCGGCACAAGATAGAAATAGTATATGATGAGGCAGGTCTCTTGCTTTTTTACCATCTATCTCAGTAATAATGAATAAATTGTTGCCAACATCTGTATTGTATATTTCGTTCCACGAAAAAACCACCTTGTATCCGTCTGAAGCTTTTAAAATAAAGTAATATTCATTGAGCGAACGAGGACTCTCTTCAGCATATTTCACTACTTTCAAAATTGACTTTATTGGGATGCCTTTAAGATTTTTAAGTGTATTTTTTAAACTACCATCTTTATTGTACAAAATATATTCATCAATATTGACTTGAGCAAAAGTATCTAAATCATGGATATTAAATGTCTTTTCAGAAATAACTCTTCCTGTAATTTTTAAATCGAAGGTTTGTTTTATTATATTCTGTCCAATAACTCCGTCTATATTAATGATACAAACTATAATGGCTAATTGTATTATTATTTTGATTTGATTATGTTTGATAAAAGTAAATTTCATCAGGTAAAATTGAATTTTTAAAATGGAAAATACCTTACATTGTTATATGATGACATTTGTCATTTATTGAATTATCTAAATACAAAAATAAAACAATAGTTTCTATTATAACGTTGTATTTTCATCAAACAGATTAACCTTTTGCTTGATTTGTCCTTCTGAACATAAAAGGAGTATTAGTGTTGCTTATATGTGCATAAATTATATAAATGTTACTTATAATGGCAAATATCGTAACTTTGTCAAGTTTTTAAATAATCAGATAACCAAATAAATTTTAATAAAT
>DAOLFJ010000117.1:0-12979 GCA_035326365.1 Saprospiraceae bacterium
TTAAAGAGTTTAGTGAACTAAACGATGAGATTATTTTGAAGTCAGGTTCATAAGAAATTAATTATAAGTCAATAAAAATTTAAATATACTCTTAGATTATTCAATAAAAGCAAGGCAAAGGTACAGCTTACAACAAGACCTAAACCACCTTCTAAATTAGAATTTTATTAGAAGTGAAAATATCACATAAAAATATGAATTTGGTCACTATTTTAATATTACAAAAAACCAATTTTAAAAATTTATGACAAAAATCATATACATCATTTATAAATTATAACATACCTTTGCAGTTGATGAAAAGTTTATTAACATATATGCTTGTTATAATTTTGGGGTTACCTATGATCTCGAAAGTGACTGTTATGATTCAGTGGAAGCTAAACCAACAAGCCATTGCTGATAAACTTTGTATCAATGTAAATAAACCTGATGTAATGTGTCATGGTACATGTGTATTAAATGAAAGACTTCAAAATATAGATGATAACAATGATATGCCACTATCAGAAATTATAAAAGATTACAAACTTCAGCCATTTATTTGCAATTATTCCTATTTTGACTATAAAGAAAAAATAGCTGAAAAGCAAGTTATTAAGGACATCCAATTTTATCAAAAAAACTACTTCCATCTTCACCATTCGTTTATATTTACACCACCAGACGATTCTATACAGTCATAAGAAATTTGTGTAATGTTATTGGTTTTAGTTTATCATAGCTAATTTTTTCACTATATGTATTCATTTGTGATTGAATGAGTTTACTTACAAAACACAACCTAGCTTTTACCACAGATTTGTATCAAGATGTAATTTGATTATTCATCAAAAGGTCAAAAATCCAATTAATTGTTTTTATTCTAAGAATAAACCAGTAACATCAGGTTTTGAAATAGATTATTCTAGACAATCAAACATTTTGGTTCCTTTTATGAATAAATCTTATTCAATTAAATCAATTATTAATTCGAGTGTTTGTGAAGCATTTCAAATATTTTTTCACTTTCTTGTTACTTAGCATTTCTTTTGGAGCCCATGCATGTGATGTTTGTGGTTGTTCCATATCTGGTTTACAATTTGGCATTTTACCACAATTCCAAAAACACTTTTTAGGTGTAAGATATGGTACAAAATCTTTTCAGACCTTGCATTCACCAGTATTTAGTGCAGACAAACTGACTACAAGTAATGAGCTTTTCCAAAATCTAGATCTTTGGGGAAGAATAGTTTTGTCAGAAAGAATTCAGATGTTTGGGTTTATACCTTACAACAGTATAGTCAAAAGAGAAAATGGGGAAATATTCAATCAAAATGGACTAGGAGACATTAGCTTGATTGCCATGTATGCTATTATAAACCAAAGAAAGTCATCTTCTTTAGCGGTAATACAGAACCTTCAAGTAGGTGGTGGGATTAAATTACCCTCAGGTAGTCATGATGTAATTACATCAGATGGAAGTTACGTACCTGGTGTACAACTCGGAAGTGGTTCTGTTGATATCTTAGCCAATCTGAATTATATCATTAAATATAAAGATTCTGGACTGTCAATAGAAAGTAGTTATAGATATAATCAAACCAATAGCCTAGACTTCAAATTTGGAAATAGGCTTACCAATACCGCAAAACTGTTTTACAAAATAGACTTAGCTAAAGTGGTGTTAATGCCAAACATGGGTTTTAGCATTGAAAAATCATTTCAAGATAATCATGAAGGACTAAACCTGGATTTATCTGGTGGTGAAGGATACTATGGTCAGGTAGGCATTGATATTTTTACAACAAGAGTTACAATTGGTGTGCAATTCCAGCCTATCATTCATGAAAATATTGCAGATGGCAATATCACAAGCAACACTAGGCTTACAGTACAATCAATGTATATTTTTTAACAAATTTTATTTTCAAAAAAAAATTGGGATAATCCCTAAATCATTAAATAATCTTTTAAATCACAACAAATGAAGTTTTTAAATTTCTTAATTATTTTAAGCGCAGCAATCGCTTTGACTTTTACATCTTGTAAAAAAGATGATGATCATGATGACACTGACCACTTCCATGAAGGAGATGTCACTATTGATTTTGACCATGTTTGGGGATCTAATGAAGAAGAATTTGCGCTTAATAAAGAACTCACTCACCCAATGTTGAATGAAAAAATGACATTTAATATCTTTAAATATTATGTGTCCAATGTACGTTTGAAAGCAAAGGATGGTAGCTGGTACGCCATGCCAGAAAGTTATTTTATCGTGGATGCTGATCCTTCTGGCAGTAACTTAGTCACTATTCCTAATGTACCTGGTGGAGAATATACAGATGTAGAAATGACTTTTGGAGTAGATAGTACTAGAAATACTTCTGGCGCTCAATCTGGTGCACTAGATCCAGCAAAAGGTATGTTCTGGAGTTGGAACTCAGGATATATCATGCTTAAAGCTGAGGGAACAGCGCCTACTGCATCAGATGGAACGTTTACCTTCCATTTAGGTGGCTTCAAAGGAGACAACAAAGTACAGAGCACTAAGTCTTACAATTTTGGCACAACTGCTTTAGTTGTAGATGGTGATAGAGAAGCAGAAATTCATATGATTGCAAATCCAGCGAGACTGTGGCATGGTGCAGAAAGATTATCGGTAAAAAGTGTAAATACAATGCCAAACGCACTTGCAAAATCTATGTCTAGCAACTATTATGACGCTGTTAGATTTGACCATATTCACAACTAAAAAGCAAAATAATGATCAGCCATAAGATCAAATTATTATTGGTTTTAATACTTGTTTGGGGCACTTCGTGCCAAAAAGATCAGGATAAGTCGGACTTCGGTCTGACTTATCCTGCCTATTTCCCTGAGCCACATTATAAATTTGACAAAAACATCCTTACCAAAGAAGGTTTTGAGCTAGGAAGATCACTATTTTTTGATCCAATATTATCCTTAGACAGTACCATAAGCTGTGCATCTTGCCACGCTCAGAGTCACGCATTTGCAGACCATAATACAAGGATGAGTTTTGGTGTAGAAGGGAAAATGGGTAGTAGAAATAGTCCTGCTATGTTTAACCTCGTCTGGCAGCCTATTTTTATGTGGGACGGAGGCATCAATCATATAGAAATCATGCCATTAGCTCCTATCACTGAAGAAGTAGAAATGGCTGAGACTATGAAAAATGTGATTACAAAACTGAATAATCATCCCAAATATGTCCAAAGGTTTCGATCCGTATTTGGTGAAAAACCGATTGAATCGCAACAACTTTTTTATGCCCTTGCCCAATACATAACCATGCTCGTGAGTGACGACTCCAAATATGATCAGTATCGCAAAGGGAAAACCAATTTGACCGTTGATGAAGAAGATGGATTGCAGATATTCAAAGCAAAGTGTGCATCATGTCATACGGAGCCGCTTTTTACAGATTTCAGTTTGCGCAATAATGGATTAGAAATAATCGGTGAAGACTTGGGCCATGGTAGAATTACCTTGGAAGAAAAAGATAATTATAAGTTTAAAGTACCCTCGCTTCGCAATGTGGCACTTACCTATCCTTACATGCACGATGGTAGATTTCGAACTTTAGAACAGGTCTTGAACCATTATGATAACGGCATGATATTGCACCAAAATATAGATGAACAATTTACTAAAAATAATAGAATTGGTATTGCTCTTTCGGATGTAGAAAAACAAAACATCATCGCCTTCCTGCATACACTAACAGATTATACCTTTATATCAAATCCAGTATTTTCAGAATAAACACCTAAAAAAAATGTTTAAATATTTATATATCACTTTCCTTTTATCCATAAGCCTTCTAGCCCTATCTTGTACAAAAGAAGAAGTCAGCTCAATAGATTTAAAAAACACCCAAATTTCCATTATAAAACCAATAGAAAATCTAGAAATCTCTCTGGGCGACACTTTACAGATAGAAGCGCTGATCACTTCTGATGTTAATATGCATGGATACGAAATCATTATATACGACATTACAACAAAAACTCAAAAGTCCATACTAGATAAACATACCCATGGCAAACAACTTTCTATTAATCAAACTTGGATTGCATCAAACGAGACACTCGGCCAAAAAGAAATCGAAGTCGTGGCTATTATAGACCATACTGGGTTAAAAACAACGGCTAAAAGAAAGATAATTATTCGTTAATCCTTTATAACGCTTACATCAAAATTCAGATAAGGATTATTGATTATCAAAATTTGGTAAAGCTAATTTACCAGCTACCGCCACCACCGCCACCGAATCCACCACCAGAACTGCCGCCACCGCTGAAGCTACCGCCACCACCACCTGATGATGCTGGTACGCTTGTAAATACACTTTGTATATCGCTTATACTGCTATCAAAACTGGCACCAAATTCGGATGGCGAAAAAGAATTGCCGTGATAGTACATTCCAGTAGGCCCTACATACCATTTTGGAGCTGGTACGGTGAGACCATCAAATTTTTTACTCCACTGTTTGGCATAGCCGAAAATCATCGCATAAGGTAGCGTTTTTTCAAAATAATCGGGATCTTCATTGAGTAGCCATTCGAGTTTATCCTTTTCAGCGGCTTTGACAAACATCTTGAAACCTACCACCTGTTGGTAAAGGTGTACTCCTCGTTCATTTTTCTTAAGCATATAATTTGAGAAAATAAAACCAATGATACTACTCAATCCCAAAGCTGCACCAAGCACTATTGATTCAAATGCGACACCTAAACCTAACGCAGCCACTGCCAAAACAAAAGAAATCAAGCCTGTATAAAACTGCATCTTAACTGACACTGGATAATAAACACCCATCCCATTGAGGTGAGTTTTGAGTGATGATTTGGCTGTTTGTAGTGTTTGATAAAACTCATTCTCCAAACTACTCACTAGTACTTTGTCACTACTCGAGAACAAACCTTCGAAAACGATTTTTTCATATGGACCAGAATCATCTGGCAATTCTGCAATTTTGATCAATTCGTGGTCATCTTTACCCCACGTTTTCGGTATTCTCCTAATTTGCAAAATACCATTGTGCGCCCAATAAGGTAGCAAAGCTAGGATATCTACGCTATCAGCTTTTTCATCGATGATCACACCGGCTTCTGCTGGATTGATATCTTTGGGGATGGTATATTGTACCATTTTTACAATTGGGTAATCTTTACCGTATCTGCTCCAAATTCTGTAAAACAATCCTGTGATAATAGAAAACAAGATGCCACCTATGCCTGCTAAACCATACTTGGCCCACCATATTTCCCATTCAGACGGTCTCTTAATATATTCCTTAGGAAGTTTTATGGCAAATGTCAATCCTTCATTTGGTGCAAAAGATCTTGTAGATTTTCCTTCAAATTTATTAACGTAATAATTAATTTCTGCATCCTTCCCTTGAGCTCCCCTCACACCTGTATAAACACTGTAATCTGATTCTGACATCGGAATCGATTCGTCTAGGGTGACAGAATATTTGATTGCCTTAATTTCTACAGGCCATGATATACCTATAAGATTCCAATAAAACTCAGTGTGTTCTTCAGCAAATATCCACGCATTTTTAACTTTGTATGTGATTTTGTAAGTCTGCCTACCTTCTACGTAGACATTTTTATCACCAATCTTTACGACAAATTGACTTCCTTCACGGTAAGTGTCATATTTAAAGCCTTCTACGTCTACATCATAAATATCCAACTTTATTTCTTTGCTATCTACCCTAACAATGTAAGGAATATTTCTAAAAATACCACGTCTTGGCTCGCTAAAGTCTACAGTGATAATTTCCGTCACTTCAAACATCGCTTTAGAACCATAAACTTTTATATCAATATTGTAATCGTTTATGACAAAGTATTCTGCCTTCACAAACGATACAATAAACAAAAAGCTTAGTACAAAAAAATATCTTATAGAAGCCATCAATGATTTTTTGATTGGGAACATGATTTTTTTAATTATATCCATATAGAAAGCCAATTCCTACAAACAAGCCTGATTATGAAAATTGACTTTCTAATTATAATTCTGAATTAGAACTGTACAACAGGATTAGATCTTTCTGCATCATTTTCGATCTCGAAGAAATCAAATTTCTCAAAATTGAAATTATTTGCGATCAAATTAGATGGGAAACTTTCTACAGCAGTATTGTTATCTCTGACCAATGCATTATAATATCTACGTGCATTTTGGAGAGTTTCTTCTATCTCGGCAAGACTACTCTGCAAAGCAAGAAAACTCGTATTTGCTTTAAGGTCCGGATAGCTTTCAGACAATGCAAATAAAGACTTAAGTGTGCCAGATAAGGCATTTTCTGCTTGAACTTGGTCATTGATCGAGCCTCCGCTACCGGCTGTCATTGCTTGATTACGAGCTTGGATTACTTTTTCGAGTGTGCCACTTTCATGGGCTGCGTAGCCTTTTACGGTGTTAACAAGATTTGGGATGAGGTCATATCTTTTTTTCAATTGTACATCAATACCACTCCAAGCTTCGAGAACTCTATTTTTGAGTGATACCAATTTGTTGTACATGGACATTACTATAAGGCCACCTACTACTAAAACTACTAAAGCGATTATCATTTTTGTTATTTTATTGATTCGGATATTTAAACATTAATGCATAGATGTTAGTTCCTTTTAGATGACAATCAAATAGAAAATCGGATGAATCGACGGTTTTTGGCGATAAATCCAATCTAAAAACCTTACTTTTGCACCATCATGGCGAGAATTTTATGTATAGATTATGGCTTAGCAAGATGTGGAATAGCGACGACTGACCCATTTCAAATTATTGTCACAGCCTTGACCACTGTAGAGACACCTAAAATATTCACTTTTCTTGAAAAATATGTAAGTGAAGAACGGGTAGAAAAACTTGTAATTGGTCTTCCTGTACATAAAGATGGTAATTTTACTTCCTTAAAAAAGAATATTGATATCTTTGCGTCGTCATTCAGTGCCAAATGGCCTGAAATTGCGATTGACTTTGCCGATGAACAGTTTTCTTCCGTACATGCCAAACAAATCATCATGGATGGCGGTGCAAAGAAAAAAACTCGACAAGACAAAGCATTGGTAGATAGAGTCAGTGCTGTCGTCATCTTGCAGAGATATTTAAAACACATTTAGAATTTATGATTTTACCAATATTTGCCTACGGACAACCCGTATTAAAAAAGAAAGCTTCTGATATCAATAGCGAGTATCCTGACCTTACGAAACTGTTAGATGATATGTGGGAAACCATGTATTTTGCCCATGGTGTAGGGATTGCAGCGCCCCAAGTAGGTCTGTCTATTAGATTATTTATCATAGATTCTATCCAAATCATGGATGATGACAAAAAAGAAGAAGGTATCAAAAAAGTTTTTATCAATGCACAAGTGATAGAAGAAACTGGAGATTTATGGCCTTATGAAGAAGGTTGTCTCAGCATACCTGATATCAGAGGTGATGTAGAGCGACCACAAAAGGTAAGGATCCAATATTATGATGAAAACTTCAAAAAACATGATGAAATTTATGAAGGTATTAACGCGAGAGTTATCCAACATGAGTATGACCACATAGAAGGTGTTTTATTTGTCGAAAAGCTCAAGCCCCTGAAGAAAAAATTGATTCAAAGAAGGCTTGGTGACATCAAATCAGGTAAGGTAAAAGCAGATTACAAGTTGAAATTTGCGAGAATATAAGATTTACTTCCGTCCGAAATCAGCAGGTATTTCTCCCCACGATTCCGTATTCCATTTGATGATTTTATTTTTGAAAGTATTGGTTTTTAACCAACTCTCAGCCCTTTCTATGAGATCGAATATCACCGCATTGTGCTTCGTAAGTGCAAGGTTAGTTTTTGCTTTTTTATTTTTCACCCAACTAATGGCAGTAATTGAGTCTGTATAAATAGCAGTGTGCTCGTTTTCATGCTTTTTTAATAATGCCAAGGCATGCACTAGACCTAGGAACTCACCTATATTATTAGTACCATCTTTAAAAGGTCCTTGGTGGAAAATCTGTTTCTTTGACATCGTTTCCACACATTGGTACTCCATTACACCCGGATTACCACTGCAAGCCGCATCTACAGAAATACTATCTGCGATTATATTATCTTTAGATTCATTCTTGTTGGTTTTAGGACTTGCTTTAGAAATAAACTCATGATATTTCCTTTTGCTAGCATATTCCGCTTCGGCCATAGAGTCAAAAGCTTTGTATTTTGCTGCTGCTTGACCGAAGATTTGTTTTTGGCAATCTTCCCATGAAAGATAGATTCCTGGCGTCAAACCTTCCCAAACCACATAATATTTTTGTTTCTTTGCCAAAATTTTTAAATCCATTTAAGGCGCAAAAGTAATGTTTATAGACACACATGCACATATTTACAGTGAAGAATTCAAAGATGATCTAGAAAATATGTTGGCCAATGCAGCAATTGCAGGCATCACAGATATCTATATGCCCAATATTGATAGTACTTCGATCGATGAAATGATGCGAATTGCAGTAAAACATAAAAATTGTCATGCCATGATGGGTCTCCATCCTTGTTATGTGAAGGAAAACTACCAAGACGAATTAGCTATTGTCGAAAAATACCTTTCTGATCATACATTCGCAGGCGTTGGGGAGATAGGTATAGACTTGTATTGGGATAAAACATATGCAACAGAACAAGAGATCGTTTTCAGGCGACAGATAGCATTGGCAAAAGAATATGGTATTCCTTTTGTAATACATTCAAGAGATTCATTAGACCTCACTATAGACATAGTAACTAAAATGCAAGATGGAAGTCTCTCAGGTATATTTCATTGTTTCAATGGTACATTGGACCAAGCAAAAAGAATAATGAATACTGGGTTTCTTATGGGTATTGGCGGTGTAATTACCTACAAAAATGCAGGAGTTGACAAAGTGGTTGCTGAAATCCCCTTGGAATATATAGTGCTAGAGACAGATGCACCATATCTCAGTCCAGTCCCTTATCGTGGCAAAAGAAATGAATGTGCATATATTTCAGTAATAGCTGATAAACTGGCTGAGGTAAAAGGACTTACAAAATCAGAAATAGGCGCGACGACGACATTTAATGCAAATAAATTATTTAGGGTCACACCATAAACAATAATAGTCGAATCTTAGGAGTATTAGTAATTATCAAAAGTGATAAAATTTAACTAAAAGTACATTTTTACATAGAAAGTGTGGATATGACAATATTAATTTAAAAATAATAATATCACAACTTACTGTATATCTGATGTTTGTGTATTATGAAAATAAGTATTAAAAAAATATGTTTTGATATTAAAAGTAATTTTTGAACATTTGCAGTGTAGGAGAGTTGTCCGAGCGGTTTAAGGAGCACGCCTGGAAAGTGTGTATACCTCAAAAGGGTATCGAGGGTTCGAATCCCTCACTCTCCGCAAAAAATATTTTGTAGGAATTTTTTCAGAATTAAATAATTTTATATTTTTAACCTTTCTTTTGAATTTTTTTTATTTATCTAAAAACGTAAATTAACAAATCATGCGAAAACTTTTATTTTTAATCGGAGTATTTATGGTGGCATCTGCTGTGGGTGCTATTGATGTTATGGCTCAAGCTGCTGCTGCTGCGGCTCCAGCGAGTGCAGGAGCATTTCAAACATTAAAAGAGAAATTCATCGAGGGAGATTGGCAATTCATGAGTATCGTACTTGTGTGTTTAATCTTAGGTCTTGCTTTTAGTATCGAAAGAATCATTACATTAAATATTGCATCGGCAAATACGGATGTTCTTTTGGGAAAGATAGAAGGAAAACTTGCAGATGGTGATATTGAAGGAGCAAAAGATGTGGCTAGAGCTACACCTGGACCTGCAGCAAGCGTTCTTTATGAAGGTCTTAGAAACCATGCAGGAGGACCTGAAGCAGTAGAAAAAGCCATTATTTCTTATGGATCAGTTCAGATGGGACTTTTAGAGAAAGGATTAGTTTGGATTTCACTTTTCATTGCATTAGCACCAATGTTGGGTTTCTTGGGTACAGTAATAGGTATGATTCAAGCATTCGATAAAATCCAAGCAGCAGGAGATATCTCTCCAACAGTAGTTGCGGGTGGTATCAAGGTAGCCCTTCTAACGACGGTATTTGGTCTTGTTGTTGCGATTATTCTTCAGATATTTTACAATTATATCGTATCTAAAATAGATGGTATCACCAATAGAATGGAAGATGCGTCTATAGGTCTAGTAGAAATTATGGCTAGAAATAGAGTTTTCAAATAATTTGATCATTTACTAAATATTTATATATATGTATAATTTCTTAGTTAAAAACGGAACAGCCGTTGCGATGGGTGTAGGTAGTCTTGTGACACTTATATTCATTGGGACTGTGTGGGCTGGACTTAGCAGTTCAGGATACGATACTAGCACAGACTTAATGGCTGTAGATTATAAAAATTTTAATGGCTTTAACGTTGGTATTTACTTAACTATTGTTTTAAGTGTTATAGCAATCTTGTTAATGCTAGGTGGTGTAATACTTGATTTAATTCAAAACAGAAAAACAAGCATGAAAATGGTCATTGGTATTATTGCCTTGATCGTTGTATTTATTGTGCTATACTCGACTGCAACTTTTGATACAGGTGGAAAATGGGATGCTCTAAATGCTGAATTTAAAGTTGGTGAAAAAGCAAGTAAATTTATTAGCGCTGGTATCTGGACTTGTGGAATACTATTAGTTATTTCTGTTTTATCAATAGTAGTATCTGAAGTGAAAAATTTCTTTAAATAATCTAAATTAATAGCATTATGGCAAAGAAAAATAGAATGAATAATGAAATCAATGCGGGGTCGATGGCAGATATTGCCTTCCTATTATTGATTTTCTTTCTCGTCACCACCACAATTGCTGAAGATAAAGGGGTACTTGTAAAATTGCCACCTTGGTCTAATGAGCCACCACCAGAGATGAAACTCAACACTAGAAATGTATATTCTGTGCTTGTAAATGCAGAAAATCAACTTCTTGTTAGAGGAGAACCAATGGATATAAAAACGCTTAAAAACAATACTAAGATATTTATTTCTAATCCTCAAAAATTAGAAAATATGTCTGAAGATCCTGCCAAAGCGATTATATCCATAAAAAACGACAGAGGTACTCAATATGGAACATACCTTGAAGTATATAATGAGCTAAAGGCAGCATACAATGAGTTGTGGGAAGAAGCATCAATGGCTAAGTTCGGTAAAAATCTTGCTGACCTTAATAAAACCCAGAGATCAGAAATCACAGATGCGATACCATTAGTGATATCAGAAGCTGAGCCGACGAAATTTGGTGAAGAAAAATAATTTATTGACAATTTTAAAATAATAAGTTATGTCAAAGTTTAAAAAGAAACAAGGTAATGCTCAGCCAGCGATATCTACGGCATCTTTACCAGATATCGTGTTCATGTTGCTTTTCTTCTTCATGGTTGTGACAAAGATGCGTGATACAGAATTGATGGTAACCACCAATACGCCTCAAGCATCTGAGCTAACCAAATTAGAAAAGAAGACTTTAGTAAATTTTATATTTATAGGTAGGCCTACTGCAAAATATAAAGAAAAATCAGGTACAAAACCAAGAATACAGCTTGGAGATAAGTTTGCAACACCTGATGATATTCCATTGTTCTTAGAGAAATTTAAGACAACTGTACCAGAAGGTCAAAGATCGGCTATCATCTCTTCCATGAAAGTAGATAGTGAAGTGACCATGGGTATAGTCGGAGATGTAAAAACAGCGTTAAGAAAAGCAGGACAGTTGAAAATCAATTATTCAGCAAAATCTAGAGAACGTACTCAGTAAAAGTTTTTAGATAGATTTATAAAGGGGATGGAAGTTTTAATTTTCATCCCTTTTTTTATTTGTTCATTATAACAATTTAGGAACCATCCCAAAAGATCTTTTATATTCATAACCAAAGGATAATCCGCGAAAAAAATGTACAAAGCATCTGATTTTGGTCGTATTTTGGGCTATAAGATTCAAAAATCATGACAAAATTACTTTAGACTACCATACAGCTAAATCAATGGTTACGTCACATTAATATTCAAAGGTGCATTTCATTTTTTCGCATTATAATGGACAGCTACATTTATTTGGCTTTATGTAATTAACTATGCTCCAAATGAATTTGGCGCCCTAATAATTATGCAATTTTGAACTCCAGATGAACTTTCATTCGTCGTAATGTCCTAGCTATGATGCAGTATTTTCATAAATCTTGTTTGATGTGAAGCATAAGAATTTGACATGATTCAATGTTAACAAAATAAAATACTCCTCATATAAACGTTTCTAATAATCATTATAAATAATTATATAAAGGTAAAAGGGATGACTACTTTAAGCCATCCCTTTTTTACCAACAAAACAACTATGTATGCTCTTTAGGACTTATTATCCCTTCTTGATTCTATTTTGCTCATCTTCAGATCCTGTACTTCTTTGCCTTGCGGCCGACTTTGATTGTTTGCCAAAAGTATAATTTATATTTAATCTCACTCTCCTACTATCCCATCCACCACTGACATCCATGTTGAGCCCGCCAAACCTGCTCTCGCCACTCCATACATTGGTTTTGAATATATCATCAATACTCAAGGTCACTTTCGCTCTATCTCCTGCAAACTTTTTGCTCACTCCTGCACCTGCCGACCACATGCTACTCATTTTGAAAGTTCCTTCCCATATAGATGGTGATGAGTACCATCCCGATATCTCAGCACTCCAACCTTTATTAAAATTGTAAGATTGCTGATGATACATATTGAAGGAACTGACATTGAGATTGATCGTTTTTCCATCATCAAACTGAGCATAATTTCTTGTGTGCAAGCCATTAAAATTAGTAAACGTACTCCATTTCTCAGTGATAGATATCGGAGCACTAAAACCTAGGGAATATA
>DAOLFJ010000486.1:0-2591 GCA_035326365.1 Saprospiraceae bacterium
GCAGATTTTAGTGCAATTGCATGTTTAGGTAGTACAAATGTTTCATTGGATGGAGACTGTGCAATCGTGGTGACACCATCTATGCTAGTAGCAGGCCCACTTCCATCATCATCACCATATGTAGTGATGCTGACAGATGTACATGGTAATGTCATACCAAACGCTACATTGACCAATGATCACGTTGGTACCACTGTTATGGCAAAATTGATAGAAGGTTGTGGAGGCAATTCTTGTTGGTCTAGTATAAAAGTGGAAGATAAATATGCACCTGTATCTATATGCAGAGATATTATACTACCATGTTACAAAGTAGATGAGTATGAAGGCCCATTTGAAAGGGATAATTGTGATGGTGAAGTGACGAATATCATAGTGAGCGAAACCGCTACACCATTGACATGTAATGTAGATTTTGTAAAATATATCGATAGAGTATATCAAGCGACTGACAAATGGGGGAATAAATCTGAGCTATGTACTATGCGTATAAGTGTAGAGAGACCAGATTTAGACTTATTGCGTTTTCCTAATAGTCTTACTATGGTTAATGATTCAGTTTTGATATGTGATAGTTATGAAAAGGATGAATTTGGTAGACCTTCTGTAAATGTTGCAGGTGTACCTACATTAGCCGGAATTCCACTATACCCTTCATTTGCTCCGATATGTAATTTGTATGCAGGATACACTGATGTGGAATTTAATAATATAGGATGTACTAAAAAAATAATGAGAAATTGGACTGTTTATGAGCAATGGTGTTCAGATGGACAATTGAGATCTTTCGTTCAAGTCATAGAAATAACAGATACTATTTCACCTGTCATAGAGCCAATTGAAAATTTTAAAGTTTCTACTGCATCTTATAATGCATGTGAAGCAAATGTAACATTGCCGCTTGCAGTCGTTACAGATTCATGTACAAATGTTATAGAAGTAGATGTAACTTATCCTGGTGGATTTGTGCAAAACCAAACATCACCTGCATTCATAACTTTGCCTGTGGGAGATAATGTCATTACATATACTGCCTACGATGAATGTAAAAATAGTAGTCAAATCACCTTTGTAATAACGGTAGAAGACAAAACTGCTCCAACTGTAATATGTAAAGGAGAGATTGTAGTAGGATTGAATTCTAATGGCGAAGCATATCTTTATCCACAAAATGTAAATGACGGAAGTTATGACGGCTGTGGTATAGATAGTATGAAAATAGCAAGAATGGTAAGGGCAGGAAATATTCCAGATAAGGACTATTTACCGAGTATAGATTTTGATTGTTCAGATGCAGGAGACACCATAATGGTAGCTCTAAGGGTTTGGGATACGAATGGTAATAGCAATTCTTGTATGGTAAGTGTAGAAATACAAGATAAACATGCACCAAAGATAACTTGTCCTGCTGATGTAACTGTAGATTGTACAGAGATATTTACAGGCGTAGATTTAACTCAATATGGTACTGCAACAGCTATAGATGCTTGTGGTGCTACTGTAAGGGAGTTAGCTCCTGTATATGTATTGAATTCATGTAGGGTAGGTTATATTCAAAGAAATTTTGTAGCATCAGATGGTACGAGTTCAGTTCCTTGTAGTCAAATCATCAAGGTAGAAAACAAAGATTTCTTTAATCCATTGACAGATGTTGTAAAACCTTTGGATTTTGAAGTGTCTGATAGATGTTCTGTAGATGAATTATTGCCAGAAAACTTAGATCCGCCATATGACTATCCAGAAATCACACAATCTGCTTGTGGCATGGCAGCGGCAACTTATTCAGATCAAACATTCACATTTGTAACTGGAGCTTGTTACAAAATATTAAGAACATGGACGGTTATTGACTGGTGTGAAATGGAAAGATTGGGTCAAAGTTATGTTCCTTATACATTCCAACAAGTGATCAAAGTAAATAATACTGTACCACCATTTTTTGTAGGCACAGTTGCTCCTATTGATACATTCCTTACCGCAGAAGGTAATTGTATAGATGGTATTGTAAATCTTTCTGTAACGGGTAGAGATCTTTGTACACCTGATAATAAATTAAGATGGGCATACAAAGTTGACTTATTTAATGATGGATCAATCCAAATTACAAACACTGGATTAGGCCATATTTCGTCTATTGTTAATGCAACTTATCCAGTTGGTTTACACAAAGTGACTTGGTCATTTGAAGATGCATGTGGCAATGTAGTAGCCATAGATCAATTAGTCTTAGTAAGAAATAATGATAAACCACAAGCAGTATGTCTAGATGCTATAAGTGTCGCTATTAATCCATGGGATATAGATGGTGACGGTGAGGCTGATATAGAAAAAGCTTGTGTTGTAGCATCATCATTAAACGCGAGCAGTTCGAGTTTATGTTGTACTGATCCACTGAGATATAGCTTCTCAGCTGATGTAAATGATACGTTGAGATGTTTTGACTGTTTTGATGTCGGATTAGTAAATGTAGTAGAATTGTGGGTACACGATTGTAATGGCAGAACTGATTTCTGTGAAGTTGTGGTAGTTGTTCAAGACAATAATGATTCAGATATATGCGAATTAATATGTGTAGAAAATGCTCCTACACC
>DAOLFJ010000487.1:0-2581 GCA_035326365.1 Saprospiraceae bacterium
CATATGCAAAATATACAATTGCTAATAATCCCAATAAGACAGCAGTTAGTAAAATAGGATTACGCATGATACCTTCTAACTTTGCCCCAAGATTAATATTCTGGTCGAGGTAAGCCAAAAAGTCGCTGCCACCTACAAGCATTGCAAGTCCAATAACTATAGCCAACATTAAGACATCAAATATTCTATCTGTAAATATGGTACCAAGTGCTTTTTCGACAGGGATATCTTCATATTTGGAAATCAATCCTGCTCTGATGACTTCGCCTGATCTCGGCACACCTAGATTTGCAAGGTAATTGATCATAATTGTACCAAATAGATTGATAAACTTAGGTTTGTAGCCAAGTGCCACAAACATCATTTTCCATCGTAATGCTCTGATTACATTGGTCATCATAAATAATATCATCGTAATAATGACCCAAAAATAATTGGCATTGCTAATGTCGTCTATTATTTTGGAGATTAGACTACATTCAGAAACTGGCGTTCCTTTAGTAAAACAATCTGCCTGAAAAGCAATATTTTGGCGCTGATATACAAGATAAAGCATAATGATACCTACCCCAAAAAATATACTTACTTTGGCAAACGTGCCAAGATGCTTTTTCATTCGATCCAATTGAATAACCAAAAACTAATCAAAATTCAATATTTTGACCTAATAACTCTTTGTAATGAATAATGATAGAATCGACTAGACTAGTCTGTTGTTTTCATCAGGGAAGACAGCCTTTGCTTTATAAGTTTTTGCTTCTTCTGGAGTCATCATTGCATAACAAATAATAATGACGATATCACCTACTTCAGCTCTTCTAGCTGCCGCTCCATTCAGACATATCATACCTGAACCACGTTCGCCTTTGATGACGTATGTTTCAAATCTTTCACCATTGTTATTGTTTACAACCTGGACTTTTTCGCCTTCGTATAGTTCAGCCGCATCCATGAGGTCTTCGTCGATAGTGATAGAACCTACATAGTTAAGATTGGCTTGAGTGACTTTTACTCGGTGTATTTTGGACTTGTGAATGTGTAAAAACATTGATGTAAATGATTTTTTTATGGAAATAAAGTGCAAATATCATAAAAATAGTCGGATGTATCTACAATCCTACGTTTAAATCAACTTGCCCTTTAATAACACCTTATCTACATGATTGGTTCCAAATGAATAGACCATGTAATCTAGTGAAGGGATAGCATGTGTCAAAATAAGATTAGCGACCTTTCCTCTTGCAATTGATCCATGTGTGTCTCCGAGTTCAAGTGCACAAGCGCCGTTTATAGTTACACCATTAAAAGCTTCATTAGGGAGGATTCGCATATTGTTGCAAGCAAACGCCATAAGTAAAGGTATATTGCCCGATGGACTTGAGCCTGGATTATAATCTGTAGCAATGGCAATGCCGAGGCCTTGATCTATCATTTTTCGTGCAGGTGCGTAATGAATATTCAAAAAAAACGAACAAGAAGGTAACACTGTCGGAATGGTATTTGAATTTTTTAACGCTTGAATCTCTTCGTCACCTATGGCTTCTAGATGATCTACAGAGATAGCATTATTGGCAATACCTACTTGTACACCACCAGAGATGGCTAGTTCATTAGCGTGGATTTTTGCTTTCAAACCATATGATGATGCTGCTTTCAGTATTCTGTCTGTTTCTTCTACCGTATAAAATCCCTTATCACAAAACACATCACAGTAATCTGCTAGCCCTTCATGTGCTACTTGTGGCAGCATTTCATTGGTGATAATATCAATATAAGCATTCCTATTTTCTTTATAAATCATAGGAATAGCATGTGCACCTAGAAAGCTTGCTTTGATCTCAATAGGGCTATTTTCTTTCAGTTTTCTAATGACTCTGAGCATTTTTAGTTCACTTTCTGTGGTGAGTCCATATCCACTTTTGATTTCAATGGCACCTGTACCCATTGCTATAACTTCATCAAGTCTGGCTTTTGCAGATAAGTACAAATCTTCTTCGGATGTTACTTGCAGTTTATTGGCAGAATTTAAAATGCCTCCACCTTTTTTGGCTATTTCTTCGTAGGATACGCCTCGGAGTCTATCCACATATTCACCTTCTCTACCTGCTGCATAAACGATATGTGTGTGACTATCACACCATGATGGTAAGACCAATCTATCGGTGGCATCCATGACAATATCTGCTCTATCGGGTGCATCGGTCATCGGTCCAAAATCTGCAATCTTTTCGTTTTCTATCAAAATAAATCCATGCTCCAAAGTAGAGACTTGGCTCATTTCTTGTCCTTTTTTGAAATTATGGTCTTGCGTTTGAATTCCTACGATGGACTTAATATTTGTGATAAGTGTGGACGACATCTATGTTTTTTTTGAGAAGAAATAAATAACAAAGTTCATTAAAATAGTTTTAATTACCAAATCATAGATATCGCTGGAGCTAATAATTTAGCCACAAAGGCAAAAAGACACAAAGCATAAGCAATTTCAAACAGTTAGTAATCAATCGTTTTGTACCTTAATATCTTCAAGTTTTATTGGCATTTTTTTATATTTCCTTTTCGGAGTGGGCTCAGAAATGAA
>DAOLFJ010000118.1:0-12923 GCA_035326365.1 Saprospiraceae bacterium
TAGGTTTGTATTTGCACCACCACTAGCATCATATCTATTACTGAGTGCTCCTGTACCCGCGATTAATGTCAGATTATGTTTGTCATTAAAATTTTTCTGCCATGTCAATACATTTTCTATCTGCTTGTTATTCCAATTAAAATTTCCTACACCCACGCTATTAACAAGATTCTTTTCTGCTACAGGCGCTTCGCTAATAGTAGGTATATTACTTAGATCAAATCTAGGATTAAAATTTCTTTGATTTGCAAAAGTGATATCCATACTCACTGTAGATCTGAATGAAAATCCTTTGCCTAAATCCAACGTACCGTAAACATTACCAACTAACCTATTACTTGTCCAAGTATTATGTGACTGGGCAATTCCATTTACAGGATTGGCAATATCTGTATCAGCATAATTAGAATAAGCAAATGTCCCATCTGCCTTTCTAATAGGTGTGATTGGGTCCATATTTAAAGCACGAATCAATGGAGAATTATACTGGCTATTTTCAGTAAGACCATTTCTTTGTAACCATGTAAATCCAATGTTATTTCCAAGGGTCAACCAAGGCTTAAGTTCATAATTACTATTCAATCTTACAGTCGCACGCTCAAATCTTGCCTTTGGTCCACCTACGATACCATCTTGACTGAAGTAACTTGCTGTAAGCGTATGTGCAGAGGTCGGTCCACCACCTGCAAAAGTCAACTGATGACTCATGATAGGCGCTGTTTCGAAGATAGCTTCTTGCCAATCCGTTCCCTGTCCCAATGCAGATGGATTTGCAAATTCCGCAGGTGGTGTTTTTCCTGCAGCTATATATGCTTCACTTTGTAAGGTAGCATATTCGCCCGCATTGAGCAAATCAACTAATCTTCCTACTCTTTGTACACCATAATAGCCGTCGTATGAGATACGACCCGCTTGGTTCTTTTTGCCACCTTTTGTGGTGATCAGTACTACCCCATTTGCACCACGAGAGCCGTAAATAGCTGCAGAAGCGGCATCTTTAAGGACATTCATCGTCTCTACATCATTCGGATTTAAAAAGTCTAGGCCATCTACAGGTACGCCATCTACGATATATAATGGATCACTATTATTAATGGTACCTACACCACGTACTCTCACGGCAAGTGTACTACCTGGTGAACCAGAATTTTGAGCAACTTGTACACCTGCTGTCAGGCCCTGTAAAGCTTGTTCTACACGTAGGATTGGTTTTTCAGAGATATCTTTTGCATTAAGGGTTGCTACGCTACCACTTATGTTTGATCTTTTTTGATTAGTGTATCCTGTTACGACTACTTCATTTAATACTGAAGCGTTTTCAGAAAGGGATACATTGATTTCTGTTTGGTCACCTACAACAATTTCTGTCGTATTATAACCGATGTATGAAAACACTAATGTGCTGTTTTTGCTCGGAACTGTCAATGAATAGCTTCCGTCTATATCTGTTATAGTCCCGACTGAATTATCTTCTTTAAGTAAGATATTGACACCGATCGCTCCTTCTGCTTCATTGGCAAAAGTGACTTTACCTTTTATATTGACTTGGGCTTGAATATTGAAAGCCACCATCAAACATGTGAAAAATAAAACTATTCTCATTATGATAATTATTAAAAGCTTATATAGGAAAAAATAAAAGTAACCTCTCCAAAAAGAACATAACCATAAAAATAATCATCGATCCATTGATTTAATCAAGATGATTATTTTTACCCACCTTAATGGGTTCTAAATGAATATGGTTAAACAATTTAAAATGAATGGCTGTAGACTGAAAAGCAATGTACAGCCATTCATAAAGATACAAAAGATTACAATCTCACAAATTTTTGTGTTTGTGTCTGATTGTTAGAAAGTATAGTGATATAATATAGACCTGGATTAAGTTCATTGACATCCATTTCTATACTTTGATTGCCATCACGTGATAGGATGGTTTTCATTTGCTTTCCGATATTGTTTGTGATCGTGATTTGTTTGTCAAAAGTATTCGTTTCAGCAAAGTTTACTATGATTTTACCATTAAATGATGGGTTACCTACCAAAGCAAATAGATTGTTTCTGTAAATGATGTCATTTGTAGATGATGTACAAGCAGTGTTTTGTGAACAAAGTCCGTAACAAGTAGAAACGACTACATCTCCTGTCACAGGCGCAAGTGTACGGTCATTGAAGTTGTTCGGATCTCCACAAGGCTGACCTTCTAGGTTTTCTTTACAACTGAAATCAAAACATGGTCCATTAGCAAAAGCATAGAAAGAACCAAAGCCTTTTTTACGCGGTACTACGATTTCATACACACCATCTCCATCTGTGTCTTTCATTTTGTATTTTCCACCTGGTACATCAAAGTTACCACCACCTGAAAGCCATACACCTTCTGGATTAGGTGTAACTGTGCCCATACCTAGTCTGAAAGTGATTTTTGCTTCTTCTCCACAAGCGTAGCAACTGTTAAAACAAAACTCAGGAACATCCGTATCGCCACCTACTAGTAAAAGTCTATTTGTAAATGCATCAGTTGTTTTAGTACATACCTCAGTACCTAAAAACTCTTCTTGTTTTGCCCAATTGTCCAAAGTGATTTTGTATTCATATGCACCATTTGGTACAGCAATACTTCCTTCCCAGATACCATCTAAGTCATCATCTTGTAATGGATTAGAATCTCCAGACCAATCGTTGAACTGACCACTTAAGTACACTTTGTCAAAGTTTCCTGTGTAGTTATTCATATTCACTTTGAAATTGACATTCTTATCTGTAGGCGTTGCTCCTGAAATAACAACCATATCATCAAAATATGAAGTAACATCGGTACCAGTACCTGCTACACCGAAATCAAAGAATATAACCGCTGTAGCAAATATAGAGTTTGCTGGTTGGAATGGTGCTTCTATAGATGGCAAGGTCGCGTCAAAACAAAGCTTTTCCCATTCATTCACCTTAGTATTAGATACTTGCTGAATCCAGTTAGGCTGTGCAGAAGTAGAGTTTTCAAACTTCAAAGCGACATTTCCTATGTGGTCCATATGTACATTGATACATACTTTATTTGTTCCTAATAGGTCTATGGCTCTTACAGGATTTGGGTTGGAGTAAGCTCCTGCCCATACTTGTGCCACTGCAGGTTTAGTAAAACTAGTTACATTAGCACTTGTATTAATACCAGATGGATTTGGATTAGCGATAATCATGGTATTAGTACCATCTAAAGCACTACCGAAGTAAGTAAAATTGGTAGTGGTAGTAGCTTCTTCGAAATCTAATATCGTTGTGGTGATTTCTGTACCTCCTGCTGTAGGGAATACGATATCATCAAAATAATAACTTTCGTCTGCTGTAACTGGTGTAGCTAAGAAATCAAAAAATACCACCAACTGAGCAAATACTTTGCCTGTTGCAGGTAGTTTAGAGTCTTCTAAAGAAGGAGCTGAGAAATCAAAACAAAGCGTTTGCCATGTATTCGGTGTAGTATGTGGCTGGGATGTAATCCAGTTTTCGCCACCACCTACAGGTGCTTCTAGTTTTATAGATGCTGTACCTACATGATCCATCCAGACTTTGAAACAGATTTGACCACCTGATGTAGCATCTATTGGAGCGCTCTGTGGATTGGCAAATGCACCTGTCCAAACTTCTGCGCCTGGTGTTTTAACAAAATGACCAACTTTAGATGAAGTATTAACCCCTGATGCATCAGGATTATTAATGATACCTGTAAGCGTTCCGTCTAATGCACTACCGAAGTGTTGAAATGTCAACGAAGTAGCAGAAGTTTCGAAATCGTAGGTTTGTTGTGAAAATAAGCTTACTGAGCAGCATAAAGTAAGCAAAATCAACATGTAAAGGTGTTTCATAAGTGACTTGTATTTAATGATTAATAAAATGTTAATGATAAAGCAAAAGTAGTCTCATATGCGGTAAATACTGTAAATTATACTACATCAAGACTACATCACATAAAAAAAATAATACTTCAATCTATACTTTTGAATGCTATTAAAGCTTTTCTTTGCATCATGATCAGATTTTTATTAAAGCACACATTTTTTAGTACATTATTATTGGTTTGTTTTGATCTATTGGGGCAACCTATATTGATCGACAACCCATACATCACGAATCACTCTAAAACCAATTACAATGGCGGCATTGAAAATTGGGATGCAGTAGCGACCAAGGATGGAGATGTCTACGTAGCCAATAATGAGGGACTCCTTAATTATAATGGTACAAAATGGGTCTTGCACAAACTACCCAACAAAACAATCGTAAGGTCCGTAGCCTTAGATACAATAAACAATAGAATATATGTGGGTGGTCAAGATGAAGTCGGATACTTCTTCCCTAATAAAAATGGCAGTTTAGACTACAAAAGCTTAAAAACACGCTTACCCAAAGACTATACATCGATAGAAGATGTGTGGGAAATCCAAATGGCAGGTTCAAAGGTCATCTTTAGATCAGTCAATAAAATATTTGTTTATGCTGATGAAAAGATAACGACCATAGATGTACCAGGTAAATCGATAAACTTCCTAAAGTATATCAATAACAAAATCTATGCAGGTGATCCCAACTATGGCGTGTACGAAGTCGCAGATGGTCCACCCAAACTGCTTTTAGGTAGTGATGTATTCAAAGGACATCGGATTTCAGATATCATAGAACTTTCAAAAGATAAACTTCTTTTTGTCACGGAGAAGAATGGTGTATTCACTTACCAAAACGGTGTTTTCCGTCCATTCCTGACATCTAGCCATCTAAAGAATGCCATCCTTAGTTCGGCAGTTTTAATCAATGAAAACCTGATCGCCGTTGGTTCTGTGTTAAAAGGTATTATATTTCTAGATTCAGACGGTCATCATGTATTCTCCATTACAAAAGATCAAGGACTCCAAACAAATAGTATCATCACGCTTACCCTAGATATCAACGGTAATATATGGGCAGGTACGACCAATGGCATCGACCACGTACTGATCAACTCACCCTACTCTATCATCTACGCAGATGCAGGGCTACAAGGTGGTGTTTATGCCGTCAAAATCTTTGACGACAAACTATTCGTCGGGACCAATAATGGACTGTTTTATACTGCATGGAACGAACATGGCAATCCATTCAAAACCAAACCATTCAGCAAGGTGGTCAACTCTGATGGTCAGGTATGGGCATTGGATATCGTGGGTGATGCCTTATTTATGGGGCACAATGAAGGTGCATTCCAAATAATTGGTGATAAAGCGATAAAAATTTCTAACGATTTTGAAGGTAGTTGGTGTTTTATCCCTTTGCCGGACCAAAATAAAATGCTTGTAGGCACTTACAGCGGATTCAAATTGTACAAAAAAGAAGGTAATGCATGGAGACAAGGTCTTGATGTCAAAGGATTTAATGAGTCTGCCAGAATAGTCGCCAAGGACAAATACGGAGACATATGGGTATCGCATCCTTACAGAGGTGTATATCGACTGACCTTGACCAATAGTTATGATGCCATAGACGAATTAAAAAACTATGGCGTCGCCCAAGGTTTACCATCAAATATGGCCAATTATGTCACACGTCTTAAAGATGACATCTACGTCAATGCAGAAACGGGCATATATCTCTATGATAAGAAGAACGATAAATTTGTCATGGAGTCTGAGCTATCTGCACAAATGGGCACAAATGCTAACACGCGCAGAATGTTCCAAAAAGATAATAATAGTATTTGGTACGTCAATGAAAAAGAATGTGGCATGCTCACCGTAGACGAAAAACCACTTACCAAAAACGTAGCTAAGCAAATTACACCTTTTCTACATGGGAAGTTGATCGGTGGTTTCGAAAACATATACGCTCATGATGACAAACACGTATTTGCGTGTACAGACAAAGGACTTATCTTAGTAAATCCAGAAAAGCTCAAAAACAAACAAACCTTAAAAATAAGATTTACTAAAATCACGTCAGGAGATAGCATCATCTATGGCGGATATGGTGCAATAAGTGAAGAAAAGATGACATTTCCATCTGATCAAAATTATTTTATCTTTTCATTCGGTTCTAATCAGATGGATCTCACAAAACCCGTATTGTACAGCTACCAAATTGAAAATCTTGATGACAAATGGTCAGAATGGGCACCCGAAAGCCATAAGGAACTTAACAACCTAAGACCTGGCAAATATACTTTTAAACTGAAAGCAAAAACAGATGATCATAATGAAGCAACCGAAATTAGTTTTACCTTTAATGTGGGCTATCCTTGGTATCGCACAGGATGGGCTATTGCTTTTTATTTTATAATGTTTGTCGTAGCCATCTTTACCTTGGTCCAATACCTAGATAGAAAACACGAAACAGAAAAATCCCAACTCAAACAAGAAAAAGAAGAGTCAGAAGCCAAAGTAGAAGTGCTCATCAATGAAAAACTACAGTCCGAAATCGACTTTAAAAACAAAGAACTCGCACTCTCTACCATGCACATTGTACAAAAAAACGAAACACTCGCCAAACTCCGCGAAGAACTAGACACCATCGTAAAACAAACCAAAGACAGTGATACCAAATCCAATATCAAAAAGGTCATCGGCATCCTATCTGACGACCATAGGCTAGAAGATGACTGGGAGAGCTTTGCGGTACATTTCGATCAGGTTCACACGGACTTCATCAGAAGGATAAAAGAAAAGTATCCACAGCTATCCCCCAAGGATCTGAAACTATGTGCCTACCTACGCATGAATCTTACCACCAAAGAGATCGCTCCCCTACTCAACATCTCCGTACGTGGCGTAGAGATCAGCAGATACCGTCTACGCAAAAAGATGGAGATAGATCAGGATCTGAATCTGAATGACTTTATGATGCATTTTTAGAGGTTAAGATTAAGGTTGAGACTAAGGTTGAGATTAAGGTTAAGGTTAAGATTAAGGTTAATGTCCTTATAAAAGAAATGATGAAAAAGCTTTGGAAAACCATGATATGTTATATTTTTGCAAAGAATAAAATAAATCTTTGAAAATTTATGAAACAAATATCAGTTCTAATATTATTGTATTTTTTTATTGGTTGTACAGATGATAATCAAAACCAAATATTCAATCAAAAAAATTGCCTTTCTAATAGATTAGCCAATCCTACCCCAAATGATTGTCAATCAATAAGTACGAATGTTTGCGAATTCATTTATATTGGATCAAAAAGGCTATCAGAAAAATCAAAAGACCTTTTTAATGAATTCTGCTTTGGACCAAAATCTCAAATTGTCTTTAAGGACCAAAATGGCAATCAACTTACAAGCATCGTGGATGAACAAAAATTTGTTACATCTAGATCTGCGATAACTACTAACTTTACAAGCCCTGATTGTAAAACCATTTGTCTGGACAGCGAACAAGCAGTTTGGGGTATAGAATCAGAAAGGTTTGCTTTAGAAATTAGTTTAGTTCTAAATATAAATTATGATGCAACAGAAGAATATTTAGATGACAAAATACAAACTACTTTTGTTATTTGGGCAAAAAAAGGAAATAGCCAACAAGCCATATTTATTTTTCCAATTGCAAATGGTGAAAATTTCGACATCATTCCTGATACAACAAATATAAGACTACACAATACAATTGAAATTAATGGTGAAACATTTACTAATGTGTATAGTAATGAAAATTTGAATGTAAACGGGTTGATAAGGAAAGAAAAAGTTTACTTTAGCAAAGCTCTTGGATTAATTGCTGTTAGAGATTCTTTAGGCACATTATGGCGTAAAAATTAATTTGAGTTCCAATAAACGAAAATGACTTGTCATATTTATAACAACTTTCCATCATTCAACTAAATGATAGTCCACCTATAAATCCTATTATTTTTGAAAGCCCTTCTCGAACTATAAGCAATATTGCAAAGATCATTATAGACCTAAATGATTTAATGATATTTTTTTTTGCGCGCAATATTAATAATCATATACCTAAAGTACTCTCATCTTTTATTAAAGCCTTTATTTTATTGGCTTTTAAATTTCATGAAGAAGTTCAATTAACTTATTTGGGTTTAACCCAAATTATTTTTGTAAGTCAGCGGCATTCAATCTTTTGCGGCGTTCCATTATTAAACTTGGGTTAGTTGCGATGTAGTTGATCGCAATTCATCCCTTAATCATGATTTCGTGTCACGATTTGTGACGGGATTCTTATCAGCAGCTTGAAGTTTCGTACCTTAAGTAAAACTACCTTTTCCAACAGAAACAAAATATAAGAGATTAAAGTATACAATTATTGAATCGAAGAAGGTAAAACATACTATACGTTTAATATTGTTTGATTCTTATTGACAAGATTTATGATTACTTCTGCATATTGCATCCAATTCATTTCTGTTGTATCAATTTCAATACACTGCAATTTAGTGTAATTTAAACATTCCTTTCTTTTTCTATTTGAATCCCTATAGGCATTGAGCGCATTTTCTTTGGACCCAAAGTGCTCAATTACTGTTTCTGTTCCAATTGAATTTAATATCCCATAATGATGTAAAGCTCTTTCTTCAAGTAAACTTTCATGATAAGTAAGAAAAATAACCATAAAATTGAGTTTATGTAAAGTTTTGTCAATCTCTGTGTACATCGCCCAATCACGCAGAAAAGGATAGTATGAAAAATGAAATCGTTCTAAGATGTACTTGCCTTCTTTGTTGGAATTAATTTGTTTTAAGCACTGATTAAGTCTATTATTGTGATCAAAAAAATAATTTGGACTTTCCACCTCAAGCATAAAGTTACCAAATGTCTCCATCTCATAAAATATTTTATGATCAACTAAAGCAGGCTCTAAATGTGATATAATTTGAGATTTACCCGAACCTGTCAATCCTTCAATAATCAAATTCATAGCCACTTTTTATTTGTAAATTCTAAATTTGAGTTTACCAAAATCATAAAAAACAGAGACACGCCACTAAGTCTCCAAGACGCAAAGATGCATAAATATCTTACTTTCATTATTCCTTTTATTATTTTTGATCTGTGATATAATGGCGCCTTTGTTGCAAAATTTTAGTTTTCGGGTTGGACTCAAATATATTTTACTTGATTTGAAAAGATGTCAATGGCTTCATACAATTCAAATCCAATTCCCTGACCAAGTTGTTCTGGTGTTGTCATGCTATGTGTCAAAAAGATTGAAATTGTTTTTTTAACAGGATCTGCTGACCACCAACCTCCATAAGCACCCGGCCAACCTATAGAACCAATCGAACCACAACAAGGAATCGATGCATATTTGTTTTCACCTTCTACCACTGCGACCCCAAGTCCAAAGCCAAAATCATTTTTAAACATCGTATTTCCCATTAACGTAGAATTCGCCTTTTGATCAGGGGTCAGATGATTGGTACACATTAACGCTACTGTGTCATTCTTCAAAATTTGTTTACCATTTGAATTTCCATTTTTAATAAATATTTGTGCAAAGGCTAAATAATCGCTAATTGTTGACCAAAGACCTTGTCCACCAGATTGAAATTCAAAATTACTTGGGCGCTCTTTGTATGCCATTTTTAAAGGTACTGTTTCAAGCGTGGTCAACTTACCCTGGTCGTCAAAGCCAAAATTAGATACACATCTATTTCTTTTGTCACTAGGAACTTCAAAAAACGTATCTGCCATACCAAGTGGTGCAAATAATTTTTCGTTCATGACTTCTGCAAGCGGTTTGCCTTCGATGGTAGAAATTAAAATTCCTAATAAATCAGTGGACCTACCATAATTAAAAATTTCACCAGGCTGATTTAATAATGGAAGTTTAGATAGTTCCCATAACCAACGTTCAATAGATAGTTCTGTATCAATATCACCACCTAAAATTTTATAGTCATCCCTTAGTTTTCCACTTTGAAATTCGCCATAGGTAAATCCTGCCTTATGTGTGAGTAAATCTAACACATTAATCACTCGGCCAGCATCATCAAGTTTACCTGTCCCCCTATTTATAACTTTCATTTCAGCAAACTGTGGAAACCATTTTGTGATAGGGTCTTGCAAATCTAATTTCTTCTCTTCATACAGCATCAATGCAATTACAGAAGTAATAGGTTTTGTCATTGATGATATCCTAAAGATAGCATCTTTTTCTAGTAATTCTGATGGTTCTAATTTCTTATACCCATAGCTTTCTTGAAATACAATTCTGTCATCTTTCCATATGCAGCAACTAACTCCTGCCAATGATTTATTTTCGATAAATTTTTTGAACATATTAATATTTTATAACTCATGGACGTTTATACTTCTCACTATGTACTCATTAAATAATACTAATCTTACACAGATCTTTCAATATACCTATAGGTAAACGCACACAAATATAAGGAAGATATTGGACAGTCATATTTTTACTAATACTTATTATTCCGCTACGTTTTACCAAAGCCCTTCTACCCTATTTTTTTGTGTTTGGTCCTGCGACTTTGCCCAACCAATGTAAAGTAAGAAATCCCTCCAAGAGAAGGAATCAACATTCGGCTTAGTGGCATGTGTTCATGTAGAGATTATAGTCTACATCAAATGATACCTTTTATTTGAGAGCCTTTCTGGATAGCTATAACTCAATACCTTTTAGCTACTCATCAGGTCACACGCGACTTAGTTCTTGGTGGCGATTATTATTGTGGTATTTGTTCCACCAAAACTTCATTTCCACTTTTGTCAAAATAAGTGCAAGTCATTTTATCCATATAAACAACCCATTTTACAATGCCAGATTTAGCACAGTCATTACAGAATGTCGGATAATTTGTTTTCCCGTCTTGATGTGCTTTCAGGTCAGCTATAAACTGATCAACGTGAGATTTATCTGCTATAGTCAATAGGTCATACTTTGCAGGCGATGTTGTTTTTAAATCATTCGCACCATAATAGTCGGTATGTCCATCTGTCACAAATGTTTCGTAATGCATCACCCCTATTTTTTTTAGGTCTTGGATGAAGGCAGGAAAGTCCGCACCTGATTTCACTTTGCTATGGGCTTGTTTGATTTGTTCTAATGTAAACATTTTTTTATGTTTTTAATTGTTAAACGATTTGTTGAATTACACGCAACAATAATGCTCAAACTAGATAGTAAGATGGTCGATTCTAGTATTGATCTTACTATTTGTCATTACATTAAGATTATGGTGCAAAGATGCGGTGATGTGGAAGCTTGTGATTGTAAAAAATCGTTTTTTTCACAAAAGGCGTTTGAAATTTTGTGGGGTATCGCCCGAAAATTGTTTGAAGTCTTTGATAAAATGGGCTTGGTCAAAGAAATTATTTTCGTAACAGATTTCTGTAAGCGTCTTGGGTTCGTTCAGATTGTCAAGCACTGCGTTGAATCGTACAATGGATGCAAATTTCTTAGCCGTAGTGCCCACTACTTTTCTAAACCGTTTTTCAAAAGGGCTTTGGCTGATAAATAGTTTTTCATTCAGATCTTTTATACGAATGGTACCATTACTTTGGTAAATAAGTTTAACGGCTTCAACTATTAACTTGTCGGTTTCAATGTCTTTTAGTTGGGATATCAGAAATTGCTCCACAATGTTTATCCGTTGTATATCTGTATCGACATTTGCCAATTTTTCTTCCACATCGACAATACTACTTTTATTAAAAATGTCATCTAATGATAGGCTTAAATTAAACAATTCATTTGCAGGATTAGAAGCAAAATGAGTAAAGCCAATTTCTGTAAAGTAAACTAAAATAGTTCCGATGTCTGCTGAATTTCTAAACACCTTGTACCCGTCTGTCATTCCTGTGATTCCTGCCGAACTCAGTTTGCTAAGCGTATTTTCTTTTATGATAGCAAGATTCCCTTTGTATTGAAAACCAATAACAAGTCCCACTGAAGGAAAAACTTTATATTCATTTTCCATATCATTTTCCGATACTACAAAATATTTGATGTAGGGTTTGAGTTGTTCAGTCGGAAAATATTTATCAAATTTCATCATTTTGTTTGTTAGTGCATAATCCTCTATTATTGGCAGCAATGCCCTTCTTTTCCTACATAGCTACGATACACTTGCTATATTCCAAATCATCACCGAAGGTAATCATAAAAACATTACCAACAACAAAACAACTACATTATCTTGAATGCTTAGCATTGAACTTTAAGAGTATGTTTAAATTTATTTTGCATTTTTAGGTTTTTGTTGGTGAATTGGTAGTCAAAGAATTACAAATTCATAATGTACAGCATCGCAGTTAGAAACTGAGACTGTCGGGTATTCCTCACTACAAGGAACAGTCTCTACCGCATTTTGCGTTAAATATCGAGAGTGTAGAAAATAATGTGTAAACTCAAAAGAAGAAAAATTATATCGATCTGCTTTCATGGCTATTTTACACTAAGGAAAATATTGATTCTCTTTAATGTAACCATCATTGTGGATTCAAACGCAAAAAGTCAGGTAACTGCTCAACTCGCTTCGTGGGAATGGATAAACCCTTAGTCAATTTCATTTCCTCTATATTTTCAATGTATCAAAGAGAGAGTGCAATTCTATGGATTTTATTTTGGTGTTCTATTTCATCTCTAAAATCTTCTTATATTAAATGTTCAAAAAGTTATGCCAATTACTTATTCTATTAAAATGAGAAGGAGTTTTCACATTATTTTTTACACTCTGCACTCCTTTCCTCCATAACCTTCTCTAAGTACTTTATAATCTTCTCAAAGTACTTCACAACTTACTCCAAGTATTCTAAAAGCTTCTTCAAGTTCTTCGTGATCTTCTCCAAGTACTACACAAGCTTCTCCAAGAGCTTCACAAGCTTCTTTAAGTACTTTACAAGCTTCTCTATGTACTTTACAAGCTTCTCTATGTACTTCACAAGCTTCTTTAAGTACTTTACAAGCTTCTCTATGTACTTCACAAGC
>DAOLFJ010000119.1:0-12922 GCA_035326365.1 Saprospiraceae bacterium
ATAAGCGCAATCTGATAAATCTGTGAGACAAAAATTAATTATCAAAGGATCTCCATTTGCATTTTTATATTGCAAATCAACAAACAAGCAACTCAATAAATTAATAGAATAACATTATAAATGAAACGAGCCTTAATCACAGGTGTAACAGGACAAGACGGAGCTTACCTTTCTCATCTTTTGCTTAAAAAAGGATATGAAGTCCATGGTATAAAACGTAGAGCTTCATTATTTAATACGTCTCGTATAGATGACATATACGAAGATCCACATATTGATAATAGAAAGTTCATTTTACACCATGGAGACTTGGCCGATAGTACCAATATCATCAGAATAGTCCAAGAAGTACAACCTGACGAGATATACAATCTTGGAGCAATGAGTCACGTCCATGTGAGTTTTGAAGAGCCAGAATACTCAGCAGATGTAGATGGAATTGGTACCTTAAGGCTTTTGGAAGCGATCAGAATCTTAGGTCTAGAAAAAAAGACTAGGATTTATCAGGCATCTACATCTGAGCTTTATGGTATGGTGCAAGAAGTGCCGCAATCAGAAAAAACACCATTCTATCCACGGTCACCGTATGCAGTAGCTAAAATGTATGCTTATTGGATTACAGTAAATTACCGCGAAGCCTATAATATGTATGCTTGTAATGGCATTCTCTTTAATCATGAATCTCCACTGAGAGGTGAGACCTTTGTCACTCGTAAAATCACAAGAGGTGTAGCCAAGATTGCACTCGGACTTCAAGACAAGATTTGGATGGGAAATATTAATTCCAAAAGAGATTGGGGCCATGCAAAAGATTATGTAGAAGGCATGTATTTGATACTTCAGCAAGACGAGCCAGAAGATTATGTACTCGCTACAGGTGTCACTACAGAAATTCGAGAATTTATAAAAATGGCATTTGCTGAGGTTCAAATTGAAATAGAGTTTAAAGGAGAAGGTGTAGACGAAAAGGGATATGTAAAATCATGCGGTGCTGAATATCCGATAGAGATAGGTAAAGAGATATTAGCCATAGACCCTAAATATTTCAGACCTACAGAGGTAGATCTTTTGATAGGAGATCCTACAAAAGCAATGACAAAATTAGGTTGGAAGCCCAAATACGATGTTAAAACACTTTGCTCAGAGATGGTCCAATCTGACTTAAATCTCTTCAAACGTGATCAAGTACTAAGAGATGCAGGTTTTATTGTAAGAAATGAATTTGAATAACATGTTTATCAGACGCGAATTTGAAATGCAATTTAACCACTTTTGCGACGCTTTAGCATTATATTAACACTAAGCAATATAAAAAGCTTTACCACTAAGTTAACTAAGGGTTTAAAAAAAACTTAACCACTAAGGGACACCAAAGTTTTCACTTAGAAACACTAAGATCAATCGACCACTTGAAAATTAGAACATTTGAGCGATCGAGTGCTTTGGCGATTCTGCAAAAATACAAATCAAGCGATTCTGCATTACATGTAACCACTCTTGTGACGCTTTAGCTTTATAGAACACTAAGATTTTCACTCTTTAGTGCAGATTTGCTGAAAGAAACACAAAAGATAGAGATAATATACTTTGTGTTCATCTCTAAGTGTACTGAGCGCTTAACTGAGTGACCTTAGTGGTTAATGAAAAAATAATTAGCGAAATTTGCGTCAATTAGCGTATAAAAAAAAATCAGCGTAATCATAATGAATCCACACAACAAAATATACGTCGCAGGCCATAATGGTATGGTGGGCTCCGCTATAGTACGAAAGCTCAAGGCTGAAGGATTTGAAAATTTAGTCTTGCGTTCATCCAAAGAATTAGATCTTCGGGATCAGTCTGCCGTCAATGCTTTTTTTGAAATAGAAAAACCAGAATATGTATTCCTAGCAGCAGCAAAGGTAGGTGGTATCGTTGCCAACAATACTTATAGAGCAGATTTTTTATATGACAACTTGATGATAGAAGCCAATGTCATCCATGCGGCTTATGTACACAAAGTAACAAAACTTTTATTTCTCGGCAGTTCATGTATTTATCCCAAATTTGCACCCCAACCGATGAAGGAAGAAGATTTGTTGACAGGCATCCTTGAGCCTACCAATGAACCTTATGCCATTGCAAAAATAGCAGGTATCAAGCTTTGCGAAAATTATAGACGGCAATACGGATGTGATTTTATATCAGCTATGCCAACCAATCTATATGGTCCTGGTGATAATTATGACTTACAAAACTCTCATGTGATACCTGCGTTGATACGTAAGTTTCATGAAGCTAAGGTAAGCGGAGATAAGGAAGTAGTCGTATGGGGTACGGGTGCACCATTGAGAGAGTTTATGCACGTAGACGATCTAGCCAATGCATGTTACTTTTTAATGATGAATTACTCTGATGAACAATTTGTCAATATAGGCAGTGGCCAAGAAGTGAGTATCAAAGAGCTTGCAGAGATGATCAAGGATATTGTTGGTTTTGAAGGAGCGTTAGTATTTGATACATCTAAACCTGATGGAACACCTAGAAAGTTGATGGATTCTGAGAAGTTGATGGGGATGGGATATAAAGTTAATATTACTTTGGTAGAAGGACTTAAAACAGTTTACATAAATAATTTTTGAATAAGTGAAAGTTTTTCTAATTGCGGAGATCGCTCAGGCACATGATGGTAGTCTAGGTATACTTCATTCTTATATAGATGCGGTAGCAACAACTGGTGTAGATGCTATTAAATTTCAGACACATATCGCAGAAGCTGAAAGTAGCAAGTATGAACCTTTCAGAGTAAAATTTAGTCTTGAAGACGAAACAAGGTTTGATTATTGGAAAAGAATGTCTTTTACCAATGAGCAATGGTTAGGAATAAAGAAACATTGTGATGAAGTGGGACTTGAGTTTATGTCTTCACCTTTTTCTAATGCAGCCGTCGATTTGCTAGAAAATGTTGGCGTAAAAAGATATAAAGTAGGTTCAGGAGAAGTTACTAATTTTCTTTTGCTCAATAAAATCTGTAATACTGGAAAACCAATTATACTTTCATCAGGAATGAGTTCATTCCATGAGCTTGATAGGGCTGTTGATTTTATAAATTCCAAAGGAAATGATCTTTCAATTCTACAATGTACAACAGCTTATCCTACTCCTTATGAAAAATTAGGATTAAATATTATCTCTCAATTAAAAGAAAGGTATCCTACATGTAAAATAGGGCTTTCTGAGCATACTGGAGAGATATATGCTGGCGTAGCAGGTGTAGCTTTAGGTGCAGAAATTTTAGAGTTTCATGCCGTATTTGATAAAAGGATGTTTGGTCCTGATGCTAAATCTTCTCTAGAAATAAATGAGATAGGTCAGTTAGTTAAAGGCGTTAGAAGTCTAGAGACAGCAATTAACCATCCAATTGATAAAGACAATTTAGAATCATTTATTGAACTAAAGAGTATTTTTGAAAAATCACTTTCAGTAAATAAAACATTGCCTAAAGGTCATATTTTGACCATTGACGATCTTGAATCAAAAAAACCAAAAGGTTATGGGATTTCTGCTACTGATTTTCAAAAAGTTATAGGAAAAACTCTAAAAAACGCATTGAATAAGTGGGATTTTTTAACAATTGACGATATTAATGAAAGATAAAAGAAAAATTTGTGTGGTTGTTACTGCAAGGCCATCATATAGTAGAATAAAAACAGCTATAAAGGCGATACAAGAACACCCTGGTTTGGAGCTGCAACTTGTGGTTGCGGCTTCAGCTTTGTTAGATAGGTATGGTACGGCTGTCAATTATATAGAAAAGGATGGTTTTCCTATTGTAGCCAAAGTATTTAATGTTCTCGAAGGCGAAAACCTTACTGCACAAGCCAAAACGACAGGCTTGGGAATTCTTGAATTATCTTCTGTATTTGAACGTTTAGCTCCTGATGCTGTATTAACTGTGGCGGATAGATTTGAAACTATGGCGACTGCAATTTCTGCGACCTATATGAATATTCCACTGATTCATATACAAGGAGGAGAGGTTACTGGTAATATTGATGAAAAAGTCAGACATGCTATCACTAAATTGGCAGATTTACACCTAGTTGCATCAGATGATGCAAGAGAAAGAGTTATTAAAATGGGTGAATATGATTATAATGTTATTAATACTGGATGCCCCTCAATTGACATAGCAAAAGAAGTCCTTGGGAGTCAAAAACTAGATTTTGATCCTTTTAAAAAATATGGAGGTGTAGGCGAGATGATAAATATTAATGAAAGGTATCTTGTGGTTATGCAACACCCTGTAACTACAGAATATAAAGAATCTAGAAATCATATAGATCAGACTCTTCAGGCGGTGTACGAGCTAGGTATACCGACTTTTTGGTTTTGGCCTAATGTTGATGCTGGGGCTGATGGTACATCTAAAGGACTCAGAAGTTTTAGAGAAAAATACAAAGCAAACCATATCCATTTTTTTAAAAATATGGAACCACTTGATTTTTTAAAATTATTGTATCATTCAAAATGTCTAATAGGTAATTCAAGCGTAGGTATAAGAGAATGTGCTTATCTTGGTGTTCCTGTTGTCAATATTGGGTCTAGACAAACTGGAAGAGAAAGAGGTGCAAATGTAATTGATGTGGATTATAGTTTAAGCAACATAACAACTGCGATTTTGGCACATTTAGAACATGGGAGATACCCATCCAATAATATCTATGGTGATGGTAATGCAGGTATAGAAATAGCTAAATCTATTGCAAATTGGAAGTTGAGTTTTGACAAAAAAATTGTATATTGAATCCTGAGAAACTAAAAATATGCATTGCCGAACAAGATGATTTTAGTAATGTTGTATTTTCAGATCTTGCTAAAAGATTTGAAATATTGGCTATGCAACCTAATGAAAATTTAAAAGATCTTCTGAAAAAAGTTGATATATTTTGGTTTAGATTAGGATGTAAGATAGACAATAATGTACTTGATAAACAATCAAAATGCAAATATTTGGTTACTCCTGTTACGGGGATAGACCATATAGATGAAGTACTTTGTAAAGAATTGGGAGTTAATATTATATGTCTAAGAGGCGAATATGAATTTTTGAAATCTATTAGAGCGACAGCTGAACATACGATTGGATTAACTTTTGCATTATTCAGAAACTTAGCTGATGCAATTGATCATACAAAAAAAGGAATTTGGAATAGAGATGAGTTTAGAGGTCGTGAGTTATATAATAAGAATGTAGGTATCATAGGTTTTGGAAGGCTTGGCGTTATTGTTGCTGGGTACTTTAAAGCCTTTGGTTGTAATGTTGGGTTTTATGATATTTTAGAAAAAGAAGACACAGCTTATAAAAAATATGATTCTTTGGAAACTCTTCTGGAGCAAAGCGATATTGTGTCAATTCATGTAAACTATAATGAAATCAATCACCATTTTTTTGGTGCAAATCATTTTGAAAAAATGAAAAAAAATGCAATATTTATTAACACTTCAAGAGGTGGGTTGGTAGATGAAGAAGCAATGTTGATGGCACTAGAGTCTAGAAAAATTTCTGGTGCTGCATTGGACGTTTTGCAAGGGGAGCCAGATATAGTGAATAATAAGCTTATTAAGTATTCTAATCAATCTCCAAATTTAATCATTACGCCTCATATTGGAGGAAATACATTTGAATCTTTTGAAAAAACCGAAACGTTTATATTCGAAAAATTAATGAAAACAATTGATGGAAAATAATTCTTTAATAATGAAATCTAAAGTGCTGGCTATAATACCAGCACGAGGTGGGTCTAAAAGAATACCAAATAAAAATAAAAAAAAATTGGGCGGTAAAGAAATGATAAGGTATGCTATTGATGCAGCACTTAACTCAAAACTATTAACATCGATTGTTATATCATCTGACGATGAAGAAATCCTTGATATATCCAAAACATATTCTAATATCATACCAATAGTTAGGCCTAATGACATATCTGGAGATAAAGCACCTGCGATTACATATGTACAGCAAGCAATTGAATATTTGAAGGATAATTTTGCAAGGTCATATGATATTGTTGTAATCATTCAACCAAGCTCACCATTTACTTTAGGATGTGATATTGATGAAACCATCTCACTACTTCTTGATAATGACGCTGCTGATTCTTCTGTTAGTGTGATGAGGTTAGATCATGCTATTCATCCTGTCAAGCTGAAGACATTGATAAATAATGAATTATTACCTTATTTAGAGGAGGAAAAGGGAAGAATGGCAGATTACGATTTGCCAGAACTTTATGTTCGAAATGGATCAGTATATGTGAGTAAAATTGAAAACATCAAAAATAATAGAATAATAGGTGATAAGTGTTTGGGATATGTTATGCCCCGGGAGAGGTCTCTTGATATTAATGATCCCATAGATTTTGAATTTGCAGAATTTCTCATTCAAAAGCAAAATGGAAAGTAAAAAATATAGTATTGTTAAGAAAATAAATTAATATTGGTTTGATGATGGTGAAATGTTTAATTTTATACTTTGAGATAAAATAACATTATTTATGTTTGACTTTTTGTACATATTAATTTTGTTGTTATTTCAGCTTAAAATTAGGCAATATTTTGTAAATCAATGAATAACGAAAAACACACTTCTGAAAAATTTCAACTAGCGATAGGATAATATTTTAATTTTACAGAAATAATAATATTCAATTTTTATTTAATAATAATAAATTCAATTTAAATGATAGTTAATTTACCTTTTGGTAAGTATTATAGAGATGTTTGGAAAAGTTATGATCAATTAAAAGTCCAAGATCTAAAAGAAAATTACTTATATGGTTTTATAGTATTGTACAGCGAAAATAAAATTAATGGTGGAATATTTAAGGAAACAGCAATAATAAATACAGATTGTGATTTAGATCAAATTAAATCTAGATTTAGTGCAACTTGTAGAAATGAAATAAACAAAAGTTTTAAAATTGATTCTTTAGAAATTAAATTTATAGATAGCGATATTGATGAAGCGTATAATTTTCATAGAATTTGTGAAGAAGAAAGGAGTTGGAAGCCAATACCTTTTGAAGAATTTAAATCAAGTATTGTACTCATAGCTAAATATAATAGCAAATTAGTCTCAGGGATTTCTTGTTATACAAATGATGGAGTTATGAGAATTGGTAGAATTTTTTCTTCGCGAAGGTCTTTAAGTTTCTTAGATATTCCTAAATCATTAATATCTTCTATAAACAGAAGAGTAATCTTTGAAGGAATAGCATATGCAAAATCTAAAGGATGTGATTTATTTGATTTAGGAGGCATTGATTTAAATGACCCTATCAAAAGTGGTATTTCAAATTTCAAATTAAGCTTTAATCCTCATATTAAGAAAGTTCAATTAGTCAGGATAACTGGATACAATTATGAGGTATTAGAGCAATTTATAGCTCAAAAAAATTTAGACATTACATGAAAGCCAAATTAATTAAACCGAACGCGAAATATAAGAATACTTATATAGAAGCTATTGAACAGTTTCATCTTGAAAATTTTTTAAATGATAAAATTAATATTAATGAATTAAAGATGAATTTTGAAGAATACTTAAAGAAAATTGAAAATTGGGAAAATAAAATTGATTTACCAGATAACTTTTCTCCTCAATCAGAATTTTGGTTAATACATAATGAAGAGTACATTGGAACAATTAAAATTAGACATAATCTAGGTAACCGTATTTTAAAGGAATTAGGCGGTCATATAGGATATTTTATAAGACCTTCAAAGAGAAAAATGGGTTATGGAAAAATTATTTTGAGACTTGGATTAGTAAAGGCAAAAGAGTTAAATTTGAACGAAGTATTAATAACTTGTGATATTAATAATATAGGTTCAAAAAAAATTATTGAATCGAATGGTGGGGTATTTGAAAAGAATGTAGTGAATAATGACTCTGATGGAGGGTTTAGATCGAGATATTTTATAAATTTAATGTAGAAAACAATGAATTTAACAGTAATAAATTATCATTATTTCAGGGAGACAACATATCCTGACGGAATATTTCCTACTAGTGTGAATAAATTAATTCAGGATGTTGATTTTATTTCCAAAAAATTTGTATTTATTTCTCAAAACGAATTGAACGACTATTTTTCTGGAAAAGGACGTTTAAATTATAATTTAAAAAAGAAATATTGTTTGTTAACTTGGGATGATGGATTAAGTGAGCAAATGGAAGCTTTTGATATATTGCAAAATATTGGTGTCCCCGCTTTGTTTTTTGTGAATACTAAACCTTACTTTGATAATAAATTGCTAGATGTTCATAAACTTCATATTGTTAGATCATTGATCCCAGATAAGAAGATTATTGAATTATTGAAAGCTAATTATAATTTTGATCAATATAAATTTAATAAAAATTTACTTGAAATACAATATAGATACGATAATCAAGATGCAAAACAGCTAAAGTATTTCCTGAATTTTGTTCTTAATAAAGAAGATAAGGAAGAAGTAATTAATATTTTTTTTAAGGAATGTATAGACTCAGAAGAAGAGTTCTGTAAAAAATTCTATATGTCTAATGATGATTTAGTAAAACTTTCATTAAACGATTCTTTGGGATCACATGGGCATAGTCATCATCCAATAGGTAAAATGAGTTTAGAAGATGGAATTAATGATATAAATTCTTCCATTCAATATCTTGAATTAATTACTAAAAAAAGAATAATTTCTTTTGCATATCCTTATGGAAGTCCTGATGCAATTGGCGATAAGACTTCTTTATTATTTGATAATACTAGTATAAGGTTTATATTTAATATGACTCGCGGTCAAAATATTATTAATACATTTTCTAAATGTTGTGAATTAAAAAGATTTGATAATAATGATATAAATACTTTAGATGTTTGATGTAGTATATGTAATATCTCATGGGTTTTCTTCTAGAATGGTAACTCAAACTAACTTATTAGTAAATATAGTTGAAAAGGGATATAGAGTAGGAATAATTACGAATGGGCATGATTCTGATTTGAAGAAATATTGTGATGATAATGATATTCAAATTATTGAAATTGAACAAACATTAAGCTTTATTCAAAGACAGTTTTTAGATATTAAAAGATATATTTTGGATGATTTGGATACAAATATTGCTCTGATGGAAAAGCATGTTTGGGCTATAAAATATTCTAATTTTGGTCTAATTACAAGGTTAAAATATAGATTGGCTTATCAAATTTATAAAATATTAAAACTTTTTCCATCAATTAGAAATCTTGTTAAAAGTAAAATAAATATTTTATATTATGATAGAAAGAGCGAAGAACTTTTAAAGAGAATAAATACTAGAATACTTGTTTCAACTTATCCAATTAATTTTTTGGAAACTTCTTTACTGCTTGCTGCGAACAAGCTGAAAATATTAAATTTTATTCACTTTCTTAGCTGGGATAATATTACGTCTAAAGGATACATCCCAGCAGTTGCTGATAAATTTATCTCATGGGGTGAAGTTATGGAAAAAGAAATAATTGAATATTATAATATATCAAAAAAAAATATTTATAACTGTGGTGTTGTGCATTTTGACCTTCATCATGCTTATAAAAACACAAACGATTACAAATTAGTAATTCAAGATTTAGGCTTAGACCCTTTGAAGCCTTATATCTATTATGGAATGGTAGCTGCAAGGTTTGTTCCTAATGAAATTAATCTTGTAAGATGGCTATCAGAGCAAATTTCAAATAATCGATATGGGAATGAAATTCAACTAGTGATTAGACCACATCCTCAAAATGTTTCAGGATATATGAAATCTGATGAATATTTGGGGTTATTAAAGGGATTAACAAATAGTAGAGTTGCAATTCATTGGCCTGCAGTTAATGAAAGTACGCTTCAGTGGAGTATGAAAAATTATGACATGCATAACATTTCAAAGCTTTTGAATGGATGCATGTTTTGTATAAACGCGGGTAGTACTTTAGCCGTGGATGCATTAAACTGCAATAAATTAACTATAGTAACTGGTTTTGATTTACCAAAGTGTATTGATTATTGGAAATCTGCTGCTAGAAGTTTAGATTTTACTCACTTAAAAAATTTTTTAAAGAATGATGGTGTAATATTATGCACTTCATTAAATCAATTTGATGAAGTTATATTAAATATCATTAGTAACAAATATAGTATTAATCTTGATTCAATAATTAAATTAAAAAACATGTACTGCACTTCTAATGAAGGGAATTCTACAGAAATGGTGGTGGGTGTTTTGGTTGATCATTTAAATATGCTAGATTAAATAAAAAAATAAAATTTTAATGGTACTGTTTACAAGACTACAATTTTGAATAATAGGTTTATCATATATTTAGAATTCAAGTATATTCTATCTTCCTGTTCTGAGAAAGTCGTTAATGATTAATTAAATTACTTTTGTCATTGTTTAAAATATGATTTATTATCAAATTTAAGGTGTTAAAATCAAATTTTGTAAAATACCACATGTCTAAGTTTCAATAATTAGTATATTTTTTAATATTATTAAATGTCCGCAAAAAAGCATATTATAAGTAATCTGATCACCAAACTTGCAATCTATCCGATAAGTTTTATAAGTTCTGTCGTAGTTGCGCGAATTTTGGGGCCTGAAGATAGAGGGGTATATGCTTATTTGCTTTTAATTGTATCATTTGTTATCCCTATTTTTTCTTTAGGTGTTGGAGGTGGTATTACCTATATGGTTAGTTCGAAAAAATACAGTCCTAAAGAATCTGGCTTTTCAGCTTTTACAATTGGACTGACTTTAGGTGTTTTATTAAGCTTTATTTTGTATTTAGGTTGGTATTTAAAAATTTTAGGGATTACTGGGAATAATTTATCTTTTTTTGAACTTGTAATTCTCTTGATTTCTTTGATTTTTAGTGCAACCTATTTTATGATTTCAAGGATTCTTTTTGGTGATTCAAAATTCATTGAGATGAATTGGATTACTATTCTTCAAGGCTTGTTAAATCCAATATTTTTAATTACCTTTGTTTGGATTTTAGCTTTAGGTATCAATGGGGCGGCTATAAGTTTACTACTGATAAATTTTGTAACAGTTGTTTATGGTGTCTATTATTTTTTTAGATTTTATCATCCGACACTTAGCCTCAATCCCAATTTCATGTCTGAAAGTTTTAAATATGGATTTAAAGGGTGGTTTGGTGATATGGCCATCAGAGCTAATGTTAGACTAGATCAAGTTATATTGGCAAGTGTGGCCAGTTCCGCCATCCTTGGTATTTACAGTATCGCGGTCTTGCTTGTAGAACTTTTGTGGATTTTACCTGATTCATTAGGTCCCATATTATTCAATAAGTTGGCAGCTGAAGATGACATAGAAAAAAAGTTAGAAATTACTTATAAAATAAATAGGTTATTATTATCTCTGACATTTGTCTTTAGCATATTTTTAACTTTAGGAACATTCTTTATTATTATCCCTTATGGTTACGGTGATAAATATGTAACAGCTTTGATTCCATTCTTAGTATTGATACCAGGTACTATTTTTTATGTAGTTACCAAAGTGATTACTAAAATACTTTCGGGTAGTGGTCTCATAGGAGTGTCTAGTAAAGTTATAGTAAGCGGCTCGTTGATAAGCATTTTATTATATTTTCTTCTTATCCCTAGATATGGAATGATAGGAGCAGCTTTAGCTTCTTCATTAGGCTATATTACTATTTCATTTTTTAGTTTATATTATTTTAAAAGGTATATCAAGCAAAGCATATTCCCATTCTTTAATTTTTGTAAAGCTGATTTTATTTGGGCTTATCAAATGATTCGTAAAAAGTAATTTAAGAAAAAAATGTTATACAGAAATTTAACTTTTATTTATTGTGATAGATAAAAAAGACAAAATCTTATTAATTAGTTGGGGAGTCTATCCAGACCAGAATGGATCTAGTGTAATTATTCACAATCTCGCTAGGACATTAACTAATAAAATTGTAGTTGTCGGAGAATTACCGGAAACAATAAAACCTTGGGATGTAATTAATTATCCTCTTATTCATATTGAGACTAATATCTTAAACTTAAAAAGAGGAATAAAATATCATAAATGGCTTTCTTTTTTTAGAAGCTTTCGTAGAATAAATCAAATTATAAAGCAACATAACTGCACAAAAATCATAGCAGTTTTCCCAGATGAATACTTTTTAAGCCTGAGTTATATTTTAGCCAAGTTTAATGGGATACAGCTATATCCGTGGTTACATAACACTTATGTTGAAAATAGGAGTGGATTGTTTAAACTTTTAGCTGAATTTTTACAACCTAAGGTATTTAAATATTCGACTAAAATATTCTGCATGAGTGATGGTTTGACACAGTACTATGCAAATAAATATAATGATGCTAAATTTAATACACTTAGACACCCATTTGATATTAATATTTCAGAAATTGAAATTGCAAAAACAAACTCTAACGGCCCATTTACTTTTGCTTATACAGGGTCATTAAATGAATCTTGTAGAGACGCTTCTATCCGAATTTGTAAGGCGATTTCTATGAAGGCCAATTGTAAACTTATAGTTTTTGGGCAAAGAAACCTTAATGATTTAATAAACGCAGGAATTCCATCAGAGTACATGCAAAGTTTCGGTTTTTTGGAAAAAGAAGTATTTGATCAACAACTTAAAATGTGTGATTTTATGATTTTAGCACATGGGTTTAGGGGAACGCTATCAGATGTTGAGTATGATACTATCTTTCCGACCAGAACTGTTCCTTTATTATATTGTGGCAAACCAATAGTTGCGCACGCAAGTGCAACTTCATTTTTAGGGATTTGGATTAAACAGAATAACTGCGGATATTTAATAAGTTCAGAAGATCAAGATAAGATATCATCAGCAATTGA
>DAOLFJ010000488.1:0-2568 GCA_035326365.1 Saprospiraceae bacterium
GCAGCAGCCATCATGCCATTACGAATATTTTCGATGCTATCATTAGAAAGCGATCTAAGTGCTATAAAAACGTGCTTGATTATAGGAATAAAGTCACTTAATGTACTACTCAACTTCGGAAACAAAGATGCCAAATCAGGTTCTCTCCATTGTTTCTTACCTTGATAGTAAATCAGAGGTAATATCAGTTTGAGTGGCTTCTTCTCAGATATACACTTAAAATAGTGGGAAAAAATATAGTGCCCAACCTGTATCAGCACATATTTGTCTGGTGAAGACTTGTGCTCGAATAGCAGTACCAAATCAACAGATTCATCATCTTTTGTAGTTACTTCAAATACCATGTCTGAAAAATGCTCTGTGAGATCGTCCTGTATATATGATTCTTGGGTGACTTTAAGAGATTTAATATCAATTTCGTCTAGCAATTTATCTGGCAAAAAACGCTCAAAAAATGAGATTGCTCTGTCTGGATCAGAGAAGGAAGCTTTAACAAATTTGTCGTGCAGATGATGTATCTTTTTTGCCATATGGCGAATGTAAGAATTTGTAATAAACGTGTAAGACTTTATTCAAAAAATATTTTCCATAAATATGAATGAACTAAACAACAGATCCCAAGAATATGGTGTCAATCTTGCAAACTTCGATAATTCGAAAAGTAAGTCATCTCCCAAAAATATAACCTAAAAAAAAAGGGATAACCTTGCGATTATCCCTTTTCTATATCTAAATTCTATTAAGAATTATTTCTTTTTCTTACCTGTTGCTCCGGCAGCAGCTTTTGCTTCAGCAGCAGCAGCAGCTTTCAATGCTCTTGGTATTTCGATTAGTGCTACTGGTGTTGCAGCGTTGTTAAGGATTTCTACGCCCGCAGGAACTATTACCTCTCTAACTCTAAGTGCTTGACCAAGCTCTAATTTAGAAATATCAGCTTTCAACTCATCTACCAATTTCTCAGGAGTTGTTTTGATTTTGATTTTTCTCAATTGTTGGATCAATTTACCACCCACTTTTACGCCTGGCGATACTCCTTTAAATCTTAATGGAACTTCCACTTTGATTGGCGTATTGTCGATTAGTCTTAAAAAGTCAATGTGAAGCAACTTGTCACTCACTGGGTGAAATTGTGCAGACTTAAGAATTGCTTTGTAAGCTTTGCCATCAATTGACAAATCAGCAATTTTAAAATCTGGTGTATATATAAGGTGTTTTACAGATGCAGGTGTTACTGTGAAGTGAACCACATCACCACCACCATACAAAACAGCTGGAACATTACCATTATTTCTATCTATTCTTGTGCCTTTTTTACCAAGCTCAGACCTTGTATTTCCTTGAATTTCTATCGATACCATATCTAAAAAACTATACGTTTATTATAAAGAGCCGCAAAGATACTATTTGTTTGCATTTCTTGTAATATTTTTATAAATTATTTTTACAACTTGTCAGATAATTATCCCAAACTCAATCAATTATATGCCTTTATCTACAAAAAGTGCGGCTATTGATTTGTATTCATGGGTATTTCTGATCGCTCTAGCAAAAAGTTTTGCACAAGACAAGACCTTAATTTTGTCAGATTGACCTCTTAATGGGATACTATCCGTCACTATGACTTCTGTGATCTTTGAATTATTGATATTATCATAAGCTGCACCTGACAATACTGGATGGGTTAATATCGCCTTCACACTTTTTGCCCCTTTTTCGATGAGGGCATCCGCTGCTTTGCACAAAGTCCCCGCTGTATCTATGATGTCATCTATTAATATAATATCCCTACCCTGCACATCACCTATGACCGTAATACTTGCGACTTCATTGGCGACACGTCTTTCTTTATCACAAATGACAAGGTCTCTTTCAAAATACTTGGCGTATGATCTTGCTCTTTTTACACCTCCAACATCTGGAGATGCAAAGGTGACATTGCTCAAGTCCATCTTTGCCAAAAATGGTATAAAGATAGCTTCACTTTTTAGGTGATCTACTGGAATATCAAAAAAACCTTGGATTTGCTCTGCATGTAGATCCATCGTCATGATACGATTTACGCCTGATGCTTGCAATATATTTGCTACAAGTTTAGCTGAAATTGGCACCCTAGGTTTATCTTTTCTATCTTGTCGTGCATAACCGAAGTATGGTATGACGGCAGTGATATATCCCGCAGATGCTCTTTTGGCAGAATCTATTAATAATAGTAACTCCATGATATTGTCGGCAGGACCAAAGGTAGACGCTATAAAAAAGGTGTAAGTACCTCTCACAGACTCGTTAATGACAACTTGCATTTCTCCATCTGCAAATGTATTTACAGTCACATCTCCTAATGGATAACCATAATAATCTGAGATACGCTCAGCAAGATACCTTGATTTGGTGGCTGAGAATAATTTGACGTCAGGCATAATTATACTTTGTTGGATTGAACTGCAAACATAATGCTTTTATAATCAACCTTAAATGGTTTTGGCAATTTATTTATTCTTGAAGTAAATTTAATGTAAGAGTATGTTTAAAAATTTTCTTAGTTGCTAATCAATAGGTTATGGTTCTGAT
>DAOLFJ010000489.1:0-2562 GCA_035326365.1 Saprospiraceae bacterium
ACCTCCTCGCATAGGTCTCCCTTCAAATCCTGGATTCTCCAATCTAATCGTATCTGTCTGAGCGATAGTGAAAGTAGCATTAAAGAGAAGTATAAAAAGTAAGTTCTTCATAAGATATCAGCTTTATTTATGTGAAGGTATATCTATTCCTTTCATTTTACGGTATAATTCTGTGGCATAACCATCTGTCATGCCCGACACAAAATCTAAAACACCCATTGTCTTTTCATAAGGACTCACATCGTCTTTACATAGGTTGTATTGGGCAGGTATCAGATGTAGACATTTTTTCTCCAACGGAGTCCTATCTTCGTGTAATACGGCTGTGACAAACACTGACAATATTTCTGACATGACATTATATCCAGCTAGTTCTACTTCTATGACAGAAGGATGGTTGTAAATTTTGGAGATAGATATTTCATTGATTGTCTTTAGGTAGGGACAAGACTTTTCCACCATATCTACCAATGTACTGTTGAACGTACCCGCCAAAATGGTATCCATGTTTTCAAAAAACACATCCGCTGCTCCATTGACAAGGCCATTGATACATTTTGCCCTAAGGTAGGAGATTGCTTCGTTGTTGTCACCTATTTTTTGCAGCACTTCTTTGGTTCGTGATACGCTATCGGTACTATTGCTTAGCTCACCAATCAAAGAGAGGAAGGCATTTTCTATTTCCGCTGTAGACAAGATACCTATTCGATGTGCATCTTCCATATCTACGATTCTATAACAAATGTCATCTGCTGCTTCTACTAAATAGACAAATGGATGTCTGTACGCTTTCCCATTTTCATCCATCAACTGAAACTCTTGAATGACGTCGGCAAAGGCAGTTGCATCTGACTGAAAGTAGCCATACTTTTTGCGATGCATGTAGTCTTTGTTCATTTCATCAGATGCGCATGGATACTTGAGGATAGAAGCAAGTGTTACGTACATCAGTCGCTGACCACCTTCGAGTTTTCCTTTAAACTGTTTGGTAAGTAATCTCAAAGCATTGGCATTCCCTTCAAAACTGGTCAAGTCTTGCCACTCTTTTTCTGAATAATGCGCCCTTAGGGATGATCCATTTAGTGGTGAATCTGCATGACTTGTAAAATAATGCGAGATCGCTTTTTCGCCCGAATGTCCGAATGCAGGATTGCCAAGGTCATGGGCCAAACACGCAGATGCTATCACACCAGATAACTCATAAATGTAAAAAGACTGGTGATCTTCTGTAAATGAATCTTTATGGATTTCTGTAAGTTTATGACCTACAATAGACCCAAGTGACCTACCTACTGATGCCACCTCTAGTGAATGGGTGAGTCTATTGTGCACAAATACATTGCCAGGAAGGGGAAAAACTTGTGTTTTGTTCTGAAGCCTTCTAAATGCTGATAAAAATATAATCCGGTCATAATCACGGGTAAATTCTGACCTCATACCCGGAGTACCGGATGATTGATATCCGAACCTACGATATGAAATACAATCTCCCCAGTGTTGCATGACTATAATTAAGTTGTTGAATTTGATCTATCTATGGTGTTCTAATTTTTGAGCGTTATTTAAAATCGAAATGAACAAGATCTTTAAACTTGTCTAGTCTATCATTGATTTCAGCATCATTTAATGTTCGGAGTCTGTCGAGACTGAAGTCTTCCACACAAAAAGAAGCCATAGCAGAACCTGCGATAATAGCACGTTTCATATTTGCCATATATGTATCATCAGTTTTGGCAAGGTAACCCATAAATCCACCTGCAAACGTATCTCCAGCACCTGTAGGGTCGAATACTTCGGCTAGCGGAAGGGCGGGAGCAAAAAAGATATCTCCATTGTGGAAAAGCAAGGCACCGTGCTCACCTTTTTTGATAACAAGATATTCAGGACCCATTTCGTGGATCACTTTTGCTGCTTTCACTAGTGAATGTTCACCAGATAATTGTCTAGCTTCTTCATCATTTATGGTCAATAAATTTATCCTTGAGATGACACTTTTGAGTTCGTCCATGGCTATATCCATCCAAAAATTCATAGTATCTAGTGCAATGAGTTTTTGACTGCCATCGAGTTGGTCTAGGACTTGTGATTGTATCTGCGGTGTGAGATTGCCGAGCATGACATACTTGCATGATTTGGCAGCTTCAGGGAGGATGGGATTAAAATCTGCCAAAACGTTAAGATCAGTGATCAAAGTATCTCGGCTATTCATATTATTATGATATCTGCCTGCCCAGAAAAAAGACTTACCACCTAGTACGGTTTCTAGTCCATCTAGATTGACACCACGAGCAGTGAGTGCATCCAATTCAGATTGAGGAAAATCATCGCCTACTATCGAGACTAAATGAATATTTTTTGTAAAATAAGAAGCTGCCCAGCTGATGTACGTACATGCGCCACCGATGACCATTTCTGCTTTTCCGTAAGGTGTTTCTATGGTATCAAAAGCAACTGTTCCTATCGTAAGAAGACTCATAAGGTTATTTTTTTAAATTCAAGGCGCAAAGGTAGTTTTTTAAGTTCAAACCTAAAAATCTAAATGTTTTGGTGGATGGATTTTGC
>DAOLFJ010000490.1:0-2560 GCA_035326365.1 Saprospiraceae bacterium
GTATGATATCAACAAAAATGATGTTTGGAATACTAATGAGAATGGTTTGAATGGGATCAAAGTATATCTTTATAGAAACCATTTCGGTACGTGGATGGTGTGGGATGTAAAGAATACTGGTCCAAAACCAGGCTCGCCTTCTGATGATGGTTATTACCAATTCTGTGTTCCACCAGGTCAATATTATGTAAAGGTAGAAATCCCAGAGATCGAATTGGTTCAAGTAAGGCCTAATGTTGGAAATAATTCATTGATAGACAGTGATCTCACCAACGCTAATGGCAAAGGCACGACCAATACTTTTAGTTTATCATCTGGTCAAAACAAATTAGATATTGGAGCTGGATTCTATCCGATGGCTGTAGTTGGAAGTTTGGTATGGAGAGACGATAATGCCAATGGTGTACAGGAATCTTTTGAACCAACAGTACCAGGCGTAATGGTACAAGCTTTTGATGCTAATACCAATGAAAAACTTGCAGAAACAGTTTCGGAATTGGATGGCACATACGAGCTTGATTACCTTGAGAAGAGAGATGTTTATGTGAAGTTTGATATTCCAGCAGGGTTTACAGCGACAGTACCAGGTGCAACGTCAGATGATAAAGACAGTGATGTGAACCACTCATTTGGTTTAAATACCACCAGAAAGATTAGTCTTTCTCCAGGTATGACTGTTCCCAACATTAATGTAGGGATAGCATTCGGCGTACTACCAGTAAAATGGGTAGATGTAGATGTGATTAGTAAGAATAATCAACATATCATTTCTTGGTCTACCACATCTGAGGTTAATGTTAGTCATTATGAGATTGAAAGAATGCTTGAAGGCGAAAAGGAATTTAAAACCCTAAATGTAAAGTATCTTGCAAAAGGTGATAATAATCTGGTAAATTATTACAATGGTACTGATATTGATATTGAAAAGTCAGGTGTATATTATTACAGAATAATACAATATGATTTTGATGGGAAGTTTACATATAGCAAAACTGTTTTTGTCTCTAAACAAGGAGAAAATAGTATCAGAATGTATCCTAGTCCTGCAAGAAATCAGACAAATCTTGACATAACATTGATGTTAAATGCAGATGTAAAAATCGAAATGTTTGATGCGTCAGCTAGGTTGATAAAAACAATCACAAATCAAGAAATGGAGAAGGGAAATCATCTTCTCAATATTGGACTTGATGATGTGCAAAGTGGTGTTTATAATCTTGTGATCAAAGTAAATGATGAAGTCATCAACAAAAAGTTGATCAAGATCGATTAAGTTTAAAGAATCTCTATATAAGGATCAAAGACGGTGATGAGTCGTCTTTGATCCTCAAAACAAAAAAGGAATGAGCATCTTGGTAAAGACCAAGGCGTATGATTCCAATATCAAAACCGATTTAATTATTTTTTAATCCATCCCAAATGGCCAAAAAATTTACAAATATATTAGTTGCTTTTTGCTTCTTTTTGTCTATTCATTGTATTAGCGCACAGGTAACTGAGGTGAAATATCTCTTGATTTATGATACTACAACTTGTCTTTACAATGTGAATCTAGTAATCGCTTCAGGAAGTGCAATTTCATTGCCTCATAGGTCACAATTTAATAGTCAAATTACAATTATTATTCCAGATTCTGATAGCTTGGAAGTCTTTCAAAGGTTTATGCCACTTCAAATGAACCAAACTTATGGTGGGGTTTTTCCGAATGACTGGGTGATTTCAAATACTGTTTTTGAGCCAGCAGCTCAACCAGAAAGTAATTTTTATTCTGTCAAGCCATCACCTTCGCCAGCTACTCAATTTAATAATTTAGCCACTGGTGACACTATAAAGCTGTTTAATATAAAGGTATTTGATAAGATTACAGGTGCTTTTTCTAATAATTGTGGGTCCAACGTAAGGTTTTATATTAATGGTGTTGACCCTGATTCAAGCGCCCCTGGTATGAATTCCGGAGATTTCAGTAACGGTTATACAATTGGTGGAGTATCTCAACTTTATATAGGTAATTTACCTACAGTATATCCGCCAAAGCCAGATCTAAGTTATGTATTAGAGTGTGGCGACAACTTAGTCATCGATTTAAATGCACACTCTTCACCTTGTCAGGACCCATTAAATTTTCAATGGTCAGGACCTGGTTATACTTCAACTGATGAAGACGTAAAAATTATATCTCCAAATCCTTCCAATAATGGAACTTATCAAGTCACGGTTACCGATGCCATTGGTTGTTCATCTACTTTAGAAATTCAAGCAGAATCAAAACCAGATGCGGGTCCCGATCAAAGTTTGTGCGGAACAGGTTCTATTTCATTACCAGGATCAAATCCTAGTAGTGGTACTTGGACCGCTAATGGTTCAAATCCATTTGGTGCATCTCTTGGAAGTACATCTGGAGGAAATGCTACTGTGAATTTTGGTGTGGGTATTAATGATGAATTTGAGTTTATTTATACAACAGCACTTTGTAGTGATACCATGAAAGTGGTAGTCAGTACAGGTTTAACCCCTACGATCACAGGAGATAATACAGTTTGTTTTGGAGAAACAACTACCT
>DAOLFJ010000120.1:0-12848 GCA_035326365.1 Saprospiraceae bacterium
CATTTTTTATAGAAATCTTCATCAATGATTCTATTACCTATTGGACAGATCATACCACCATTAATGAAACAAACAAAAACAGTTATGTACAACTACAAAGAGTAGGCGATTCTCTCAATTATGCTGATATCAGATTACAAATAATAGATGATCAACAAAATGTTCCATCGACGTTAGTGAAAGATGCAGGTTTATCCCAATCACTATCAGTCACAACATTAAAGTTGCCCGATAATCATATCACCATCAATGAACTTGAAATAAATTTGACCGTAAATGATGGTCATAAAAGTCCATTTACAAAGGGTTTTGCATGGTTAATGTTATTTGCTGCCTTGGTAGTCTTTACAACTTCTAGATTACAAAAAATAAAAGTTAGCCAAGCTCCTATCCATAAAAAGGCACTTACATCTATTACTACTTTAGTTGTTCTATGCTTATGCAAAATAGCACATCTCTTGCCTCAATTTAAGGGTCTTTTTCTGGGATTTTCTGGTTTCAAAACATTAAATAACCAATCACTCATTTGTACAACTTTATGTGATTTGATCTTAAATATGTGGATATTTGGATCATTTATTTACTTACTAAATATACTTTTAGAAGGAAATACTTTCTCTAAAAAATACCATAATTTAGTAGCTTTTTTGACAGGTTTTGTGACACTTTTTTCCTTTGGGGTAAGTGTGTCTTTGATAGAAGGATTTGTCCTAAGCAGTGCGGTTAATCTCGAAATAGAGTCATTACTACAATTCAACACCACTAGTTTTATATTGATCATTTGTTTTAGCGTATTAATGTTGTTGATTTTCCAATGGACACACTTAATGTACGAGTTAGTCCAAAAATCAGAACAAACACAGATGTACAAATATGGCACCTTACTTTTGGGTTGGGTTGCGGGACTTGGTTTACTTACGAGTTTAGGTTGGTTAAATGTTCCAATATGGATATTTGTTATATTTGTAGTAGCTTATTCGCTAATTCTTGATGCATATGTGGAAAACAAAGCACAGAAGATTACCTATTTGATTTGGTGGCTAATTATGTTTTCTGGTTTTTTGGCCATTAATCTATTTTATTTTGGACTAAAAAAGGACATAAGAGACCGGACGGAATTTCTTGATAAATATTATACTCAATCAGATCCTGTCATAGTGAAATCCCTCGTTGCCATGCAAGATTCACTAATCATCAGTGGTATTTTTGAGAAATTGTCATCTTTGGATATGCCATCCAAACTTGATATTCAAGATCTAGACCAATATATTTTTAATGACAAAGAAGATATTTCTGATACCCTTCAAAGATCTTTAGAACTATTTGACCAAAAAGGAAATACGCTTTTCAACAATCATTTTGCAAATTTCCATAAGACTAATCAGTCTTTCCAAAATGCAAGACAAGTTGCTACAAACTTGTATCATAATCCATTCGAAGATAAGTATATTTTTAGGTTTACAATTGCTAAAACCATATACTCCAATACCAATTGGTATTTATTCATCAGTCACCAAAACATCCAAAATAACAAAAACAAATTTCTAGCAGATATCAGAGCTAAATACAGTTTTGTCACTTTCAGCAAAAATAAATTAATCGAAAAAAACGAAGGCAACCAATCAATGCCTGACATTAACCTAATAAGTGGACTCGATACTACGCAGATTAAATCAGGATATTCATTTGTAGTATCAAATCCATCATCACAATATAAAATAGTATCTTTCAAAAAAGTTTCAGGACTTATCAAACCAATATCATTGTTCAGTTTTATCTTTACATTAAGTGGATTGATATTATTATTTTTATCATTGATAAATACAAAATTTGACTTCCTTCCTGACAATATTTCGTTGAGATTTGGATCTAGATCTTCCCTAAAAACAAAAATACAATTAGCCATTATTCTATTGATCTTGATGACATTTCTGATTATTGGTGCCATCACAGGTTATTATTTTAAAAACCTAATAGAAGCAAATCAACTCAACAAAAATAGAGAAGAAACTACAAGCATCGTTCAGAATATTGATTCAGATATACAGAATATGGCAGATGACGAAAGTGCATTAACTATGTTAAATACCAAGCTTAAAGAATACTCATTTGTTCACAATAAAGAATTAAGTTTGTATGATGGTCAAGGAAAACTAATAGGATCATCTGTGAATGGCAGTAACCGAATAAGACTCCCTTTCGGTATTTGGGATAATATTTACTATAAAAATGATAACCCAAAATTGCCTCATAAACTTATCAAGTCAGATGCAGACTATGTTCCAGTGTACTTAAATCAAATAGAACCTTTGGCTTACATAGGGATTACACATAAATCATTTAATAATTCATCAAAAAGCATCTTGGACTTCTTGAGTACCATCCTGAATGCATACATATTTTTGTTCTTAATAGCTGGTGCCATTGCCATCACTATCGCCAATTCCATCACCCAACCTCTCAGTATTTTGGCTGAAAAGCTTAAAAAATTCAAGCTTGGAAAGACAAACGAACTTCTGGAATGGAAATCCAATGATGAAATAGGAACACTTATTCATGACTACAACAATCTAACACACGAACTAGAAAGAAGTGCAGGTATAATCGCCAAAACAGAAAGAGATATGGCTTGGCGTGAGATGGCAAAACAGGTCGCACATGAGATCAAAAATCCACTGACACCAATGAAGCTCAGCATTCAATATCTAGATAGAACTGCAAAAGACAACCCAGATAGAGCACAAGAACTCATACCTAGGATTTCGTCAACGCTCATAGAACAAATAGACAATTTGACTCAAATAGCAAACGAATTTTCTAATTTTGCTACGATGCCACAAGCTAGTAATGAAAAAGTGATACTAAATGAAATTGTAGAAGCCATACACGATCTATTTAGAAAAAGAGACGATATGGATATCAATATGATCGAGCCCATAGATGATCTTTACGTATTTGCTGATAAAAACCATCTAGTAAGAATCCTTAATAATCTACTAAAAAATGCCATTCAAGCCATACCTGAAACCCGTCGTGGCAAGATAGAAATAGAACTAAAAAGACAAGGAAATGATGCACTCATTCGAATCACGGACAATGGCACAGGTATCCCTGACCATATGAAAGACAAGGTTTTTACACCAAACTTCACGACAAAAAGTTCAGGAACGGGACTTGGTCTAGCTATCTCTGCCAATATGATAGAATCCTTTAACGGTCGCATTTATTTTGAGACTAGAGTCGGATCAGGTACAGATTTTTTCGTGTCTATTCCATTGATGCGATTGGATGACTATTTTGGAGAAGAGCATAGAGTTTCTTTAGATTGAAATTAAAGATCCTCATCTTTTTACTGTACCAAGAATGTGCTTATCTGTTCTGTAAATGACATCCGAAATTTCAGCATCATTTTCCATAACAAAATGTTCATTTGCTAAATAATAATCTACTTGATAGAATACTTCTTCCACTGATATCAATTGCATACATTTATTATCTCCTTTGCATGGCGGATGACTGAATTCATGCACACAAGGGCTGCAGTACACCTTTTTATAGATCGTTTTAATCTTAGATGACTGTAAGCTGTAGTGATCTGGCGCACAAGGTCCAAAAAGGCAGATGATCGGCGTCTTACAACTAAAAGCCATATGCATCGGTCCAGTATCATTGCTAATCATCAAAGTAGCATTTTGTATTAACATCAGAAGCTGATCCATAGAAGTTTCTCCAGCCAAGCTTCTCACGTTTTCTAGATTCAAACTACTCGCAATCTGATTAGTATAAGTGGCTTCAGTTTTTGAGCCAATAAGATAAATCGGTAGGCGTGGATGTTGAGCAGCTATTTGTCTAATAAGCAAAACAAAACTAAGCGCTGGCCACCTACGTTCAACTCTAAGATCTGATGCATTCGGATTTATCAAAATATAAGGCAGGGTGACATCTACAGGAAGTTGTGTATCCAAGTTAGATGAAACAGATTCGCCCAAATCAATCAATGGAATATTAGCAGTATCAATTCCTAACAAAGCAGCAAACTGCAAATATATTTTTGATATCGGCGTTTGCACATTAAAAAACATCATATGCGTATAAATTCCAAGTCGATATTCGCTTCCTCTTAAGTAATAACCAAATCGATTATTTGCTAAGGACAAAGCAGTAAAAACTGTACTGAAATTAGAGTAAATTTCAAGATCAATGTACACTTGTGGTCTTAATTTTAGTATGCGCCACCATGTTTTAAATACTGAAAATATAAGTTTAATAAATGATTGCTCATTAATAAGGTAACATTCATCCAAAACATCAATTTTATCAAGTAATGCTTTATTTGAGCTACTACTTACAAACACTATTTTTGCATTAGGGTATTTAGACCTAAGTGCCAAGAGTAATGATGTACTTTGGATAATACTACCCAAACCCTTAAATTTACAAACTACAATTCTCTCAAAATCCTTCTCCAAAGAATGGTCGAGTCTAAGCAACTGTCCTACAATTCTGACCAAGATATTTAATAATATTGCAAATGGTTTTACCAATATCTTGTCAATAAATATTTGTGTTTGAATTTTCATATGCTAGCTAGTTTCGAACATTTGACAACCTTAAATCACTGAAGAACTCAATATTACATCCTACATTGTCTGGCAATCCTTCTAAAACTAGAACATTACAACCTTCACGATGCCATAAATAATGATTGGTCAGGCGCAACATATAAGAGTTTGATCCACTTTTAGTTAGAAAAGTAAACGAACCTATTTTACTCCAATCTTCTCTTCCTTCATGTACCTTTATTTGTGCGTCAATTATGTCTTTATCAAAAGTAATTCTGGCATAAACACTATTTTCGATAGCAACATTTTCAGGAATATCCACAGTATAAAAATTGTACTGCGAATGAAATATTGCCTTAGAATTGCCAATTGGCTTTAAATAATCACTATTTCCTCCAGCGTAATAATTATTAACCAACCAAGCAGCATTTTTATAATCTATTTCCAATGGAACGGTAAATGAAGTATCTTGTGTAAATATGTAACTCGTGTCAATTTCTGACCTTAATCCTTTGGTTACCCATATGGCTTTATTATTTATGATACTAAAAGGTTCATAATTTTTATAAATAAACTCTGCCAATAAATATTGCCTCATACTACTGGGTACGTCATCCGTTTGATCTCCCCAACCTCGTGGGACATTTTGGTAAATAACCATGGGCACTAAAGCTGTGTCAATGCGCTTTATTTGGGACAATTGTTGGTAGTCAGTTACTGTATTTTGCAACGATTGACAGAAGTAAGATGGTACACTTCGCTGACAATAATAATGCAACATTGGATTGTTAGAAAAGTCAAGAAAAGTTTGGTTATCTGTCAAATTTTTGTCCATAAATTGTTTAATACCATCATAGTAGTTGGCACTAAAAACTGAATCCTTAATGATGCCTTTCTTTTGGCTAAACAACTCGTTATTTGACGGTCGACTTAAAAATATAGATTCCATACTGATTTGTAGTGGGATTTTGGCTGATAAATGAAATACTTTCACCATCAATAATATTAAAAATCCACCTCCAAACATTGTATAAAACCTAAATTCAGTACTCAGATATTTTGGACTGTAAGCTATCATTTGAAAAATGAAAGCTAAATAAAAGGTTGATGTCAACATGTGGTCATATTCCATCAGAAAATTATGTCTCACAACTCCTCTCTGAAAATTTGCTAAAAAAATCAAGTAAAAAAATAACGAACAAAGCAATAATTTATATTTATCTACGTCAATCTTTCTGTCAGTTTTCTTCAATATAAATACATTTGTAAATATTGAAATAAATGCAATAAATGGCAGTAACAAATGAATCACATAAAACAAATGATTGTACAAATTTGATTGGGATGATGTGCCATGAGCTTGATTACTTGACACATAAGAAAGCGCATTGTTAAAATTATCCCACAAATAGCTGCTAGACCTCAATTGTATAGCCATCAAAACTACTAGTCCAGATACGCTTATAAAAATTGCCAAAGCTTTTAACAATGGAGAAAAATTGATTTTTTGATTTGAAGTAATTAGTGCTAAACCAAAAAATATAGGTGAAGCCATAAGAAAAGCTGCACCGGTATCTAGACGCCAACAAATGAGTAAGACAGTCACAAAAAACCAAGCCAAGTATGTATAAACAGTCTGTTTTATGGTCAACTCATACAGCATGTAAAAACCCAATATACTCCAAAAATAGTCTCTTCCAAAAAAATATCTTGCGTATGGGAAAAACATCACAAAAACCAAAGCTAAAATCGGATTTTTAAACAATCTATTTAAGAACAAAAATACCAAAAGCTGGAATAAAAACTCATACAAAAAAGAATACGAGTAAAAATCCAAATTGCCTTCATAACCATGAAAAAGATGATATATATAACCATAAAATTGCTCAGAAATCATATGGGAAGACATAAAATCGACTAGTGGAATCTCTCCATCTTTCATCATTCGCATATGTGGCAATGCAGGATTTGCCAATTCAAAAGTATCTGTAATTTGCACACCAAAAGGAGTATATAACCCACTAAATAAAATGACAACCAAAGCAGTAAACGACAGTAAATGTAAGGTAGAAATGTTAACTAGTTTGACGGAAATCAATGACCTTTTGGGGAAAAAATAATACAAACCACAAAGAAACACTACAAATAAAAAATAAAATATTTCATAATAATAATGTGGAGCTGTATAAAAACGATAGCTGTATATCTCAAATAATATGATATTAAAAAAAGATAAAAAACAAATGGTTAAAATTGGGAAATGGTAGTTTATTTGTCTAAATTTTATATTCGCTATGATGTTTAAAAATGTCAAAAAAAACAATACCAGTAAAAATAACAAAAAAAATGAAAGTTGTAAAACAGTAGCATTTATTCCAAAAAACTTTAATTGATAAGTTATTAAAAATGAAGAAAGCAAAACTTTTTCTGTCCAATTTTCACCATAATTATCTTGATTAAAGTCTAATAATCGAAATTTATCGAAGATGGCGATTATTAAATAAAAAATCAATACTGAAGATATAATTCCTAGTGATTCAAAACTCTTGGTATGAGCAATATGACAGTACATCGTGGTAATACCTATAAAACTTAAAAAAGCTATCTTCTTAATAAAGTTTCGTTTTAAATCATGTTTATTGGGAAACAATTGATTTAACAAATACCAAATAATAGAAGTAAATATTCCACCAAACAACACTATTTTATATATCAATGATGCTCTAGCACCAATATCTATTCCATCTTTGGTAGCTTGACTATAAATGATTTTTGGAAGTTGCTCTAAAGCGAAAGACGTATCATTGAGAAAGAAATAGGTAATAAGACTACCAAAAAACAATGCTGGTAGTAATGTATATAGTTGACTAAATCCTGACTCCTTCATACCTAAGGGCTAAACCGATTTTTAAAATACTTGTCAAAACTATGAAAAATAATTACATCTCATAACTTTATATCACATTATTCATATCTTATCATGATTGGAAGTTATTGAGTTGTTAAAAACCGCATCAATTAACGATGGAACAAATTTTATTCAGACATTTGGCGCTCAATCTTTTTTATGAGTTTACGAGCTATTTTTTGTTTAACATATTTCTTTTTTGCCATTTCTTGTCAGCAAAAGCAAGTTCAAGATTATGATCTATATATGGGTGCGTATCGGATACTCGATCAGACAATTCCCTATCCTTTTTTTATTGAAAAGAAAAACAATACAGTTAGCTATTACAATTATCTTGGCGAAAAAATAGATTCTATTACCAATATTAAAGATTTCAGTATAGATGATACCATTAATTTAACACAATTCCCATTCAAAATTCTTTACATTGAAGATCAAAAATTAAATATCTTTCCACTTAAAGATAGCATACAATTTCCAATAACAGAAACAGGTCAAATATATTGGAAAAACAGGGCTACTTTTATAAAAATCACTGAAGATAGTAAACTGGGAAAGGGAAATATTCAAAATATCATTCAAGGCAATTCATTTCAATCACAAACTATTTCACACAATCCAAATGACGATTTAAAAGTCACAAAGGATATCACTTTTTCATCTGATAGCCTGACGACGATGATGACATATTTTTATGAAGGTGAGCCTGTTTGGCAAGAAACACAAACCCAAAAATATCATTTATTTGACTTAAACGGTAATATTTTTATTTCCACAACAGAAGACATTTCAAATCCACAACACTTTTTGCATATTGCCGATGCTAATAAAAATAGCATTACCATCAAATATTTCATAAATGATAAAGAGCAAATAGAAACCTATCAAAAATCGAAGAAAACAGAGCCACAAAATGCCATAGGATACAAAAATTGTTTTGATGGTCATCAAGGTGAATACTACTATCAAAGTATTGCAGATACTGAGGTCACCTACAGAAAAGGCAATGAGTATTTAATAAAAAAGATTGCGGCTAATGCTCCTATTGACCAAGGAGATGGATATATTATAGTTCACTTTAATGTCAATTGCCATGGAAAAGTCGGTGTGCCAGGATTGCAGCAGATGGACAAAAAGTTTAAGTCAAAGAAATTCTCAGCGCCGTTGATAAAACACATGTTGGCAGAAATATCCAAACTTGATGATTGGCCTAGTACAGAGACAAGTTATGACTTCATTACTTACAAGGATGTACATGCTTTTTTGATGTTTAAGATTGAAAACGGAAAAATCACAGACTTATGCCCATAAAACATATTTACTTTTTTTTATTGATCAGTATCGGTTGTCAAAAATTAGAAAACCGAACAGAACCATTTGCGAAACTCACAGAAGTCGAAAGAGATAGTGCTGCCTTTCAGTACAATGAAATGTCAAATTATATGTTGCAACCATCTGATAAGAATAGGATATTTAAAGATACTGCCATAATGCTTGCACCAGAAAATATTGAATATAGGCAAGTCCTTTCTTATTCCTATAAAAAGCGTGGTGAACATATCCGTGCCATGGAGATATTAAATGAAGCTGTATCTAGAGATATTGCCAATGGCTCTATAGATGGATTTCAATATAGAGCATGGAGTTTGCTTTATTATTATCGTGACTATGAAGGTTCGATATCAGATATTGACCAATTACTAGCCATGAGCAAGCAAAAATACAGTATATGTTGGGGCGAACCGTGTGGCCTACTCAAGGGACAAGCACTCTATAAATTAGGAAAATATCAAGAAGCTATTGCAACATTTGATACTGTATTGGTGGAAGAAGTCAAACGTGGATTTAAGGCTGAAGATAATTTTTTGGTACACTTTTATAAAGGCATGTGTTATCACAAAATGGGTAATTACGATCTAGCTTTAAAAAATTATGATTTGGTATTACACAAAGATGAGAATTTTACAGAAGCTTTGTACCAAAAAGGGTTAGTCTATTGGGCAAAAAATAAAAAAGATTTAGCAAAAAGCCACTTAGACAAAGCCCTTTATTGGGTCAAAAAAGGCAAAAAGATGGGAGAACCATATTTTGAACGATTTGACGAAGTATTCGAATGGCAGATTTTAGAAGCACTAGAGAAGATAAGAAAAGGATAAAATTACTCAATCCTCATATGTTCTTTTAAAATCCTTCGTACTTCTTCTTCCGTAAAATTTGTGATATTTGCTAGCAAAGAAATAGAATGTCCTTTATCGAAACCATTTAGAATTACTTCGATTTTACCATCAAGCCTTCCTTCTTCTCTACCTTCGGCTTTTCCTTCTTCTCTACCTTCGGCTTTTCCTTTTATCACGCCTTCTGAAATTAAAGATTCGTATAGTGTCATGAATACGTTATTTATGGGTTTATCTTTACTTTTCTGAATAATATCAATGATTTGGTCATTCTTCTTGAATGCAACCATAAAATAAACAAAATTTCTTTCAAAAGAGTTCCTTTCTTCCTGCGTTTGCAATGACTCGTAAATTTTCTCCATCCTGTCTAGCAGTACATTTGGTTCGCTATGATGCTTTTGTGTCATAAACATCGTAGTCATTGCAGTATTGCGCATACCAAAAATTGTCTCGTCAGAAAGCTGCTTTACATCAAAAAATAAAACATCAAATCTTGGAATAAACCTACGTAATTCTTCAGGGATATCTTCAAAATATGACTCTATCGGCCTATATATCCACTTGTCTTCATGATGATAAAATACCAAGGGGATGATAACTTTAAATGGCTCTTTGCTTTTAATCTGTTGCAAATACCCGCCAAAAACATATCCACCAATCTGAAATCCGACCAATGGATCTTTATAACTTTTGTGCTCTATGAGAATGGAGCAGTATGCTTCTTTTCCAGAACGCAACTTACAAGTGAAAACAATATCAGAAAATAACTCCCTAATATCCTCTGTAATGTAAGAATTCTGTGATGGCAGTAAACTATCTAATTCCATCAATGATAGAATATTGGTAGGTACAGCAACTTTTAGAAAATCAATTGCATTTTGCTTCTCTAGTAAACGCTCTTTTATAAACTTGTCATGTAAATTATTCATTCCACAAAACTAAAAATATTTCCTATACCTTTGATAAATTCAAAAATTATTTAGTTGATTTAGGTGTCTTCGCCCAAAATATATAGTCAATTGACTCACCAAAAAATCTTTCTGCCAACACAGTTCACAATACTTTGCTATATTTGCATCTCCATAAATACAAAAAGGATTGTCTGCAAAATTTGTTACCGTCGTATTTCCATTAGCCTTACCAAAGCTGTACACCTACACAGTACCCGAAGAATTTGCTGATTTAGTTCAAATCGGCATTAGGGTGGAAGTACCACTTAAAAACAAATTATATTCCGCCATTATTGCAGAAGTCCATTCGGATCTTCAACTAGAATATAAAGCAAAACCAATTATTTCCATTCTCGATATCGCACCAATGGTGACCGAAAACCAACTTAAATTTTGGTCTTGGATGGCATCTTACTATTGCTGTACACTCGGAGAAGTGATGAATGTAGCCATGCCATCAGGCTTGAAGCTTGAGAGTGAAACCAAAGTTGTCTTTAATGGTGAGCTAGAAGACATTACTGTCGATCTTAATGATGATGAATATCTCATCGCCGAAGCCGTATCCATACAAAATGAACTTAGTATTCTTCAAATACAAGAAATACTTAATAAAAAAACCATCTTCCCAATTCTACGAAGTCTGCTAGACAAACGAATCATTTCTATCAAAGAAGAACTGATTGAGAAATTTAAAGCAAGGATGGTTAATTTCGTCTCTTTAAATGAGCCATATCTTTCAGAGCCAAATCGACTGTCAGAAGCATTCGACCTAGTTGCAAATAGTGAAAAACAAACCAAAGCACTCCTTGCATTTGTACAGATTTCTAGAAATAAGATATTTTCCATGCCTGTCTCAGATATATATTTATTAGCAGATGTTGACAGTAGCGTTTTACAGGCGATTGCCAAAAAAGGAATATTTACCATCCAAAAACAAAAGCTTAGTAGAATAACTGATAGATCCGAAACCCAAGAACCTGAAGGTATGGATCCACTCAGCGACATGCAAGTGAATGCCATAAATGAAATAAAATCTATCCTTACGGCCGAAAAACCTTGCCTGCTCCATGGTATCACAGGAAGCGGTAAAACTCGAGTATATGCCGAACTCATCAAAGATACTATAGAAAATGAAAAACAAACTTTGTACCTACTACCTGAGATCGCCCTTACCACACACATGGTAGAAAGGCTGAAAACCATATTCGGTACTGAAGTATTGGTCTATCATAGCAGAATGAATAATCAGGAACGGGTAGAAATGTGGAATGCTGTACTCATAGGTGCTAAACTTGTAATCGCTGCAAGATCTGGACTCTTCTTACCATTTAATAATTTAGGATTAATCATTGTAGATGAAGAACATGATCCATCATTCAAACAAAATGAACCTAGCCCACGCTACAATGCTAGAGATGCAGCCATTTATTTGAGTAATCTCATGAAGGCTTCCATTGTTTTGGGAAGTGCTACGCCAAGTTTAGAATCATTCTCAAATACAGTCAATGACAAATATGGCTTAGTCAATATGACTGAGCGACATGGTGCTTCTGTTTTACCCAAAATACAAGTCATAGATCTCAAAGAAGAATATAAAGACAAAAGATTTGACGGACTTTTTAGCAAGCACTTGACTACATCTATAGAAAATGCTTTGATAGAAAAAGAACAGGTTTTGATATTTCAGAATAGACGTGGTTATGCACCTACAATTTCTTGTCACTCTTGCGGATGGAAAGCTGATTGTAACAATTGTGACGTTAGGCTCACTATCCATAAGGCTTTCAATGAATTGCGATGTCATTATTGTGGCACAAGGTCCAAAATCCCAATCCAATGTCCCGCTTGTGGCAACCATGATTTGCACCAAGAAGGATTCGGTACCGAAAAAATAGAAGAGCATATGAAGGCACTTTTTCCGACTGCCAATGTAGCTCGTCTTGATATGGATACCGCCAAAACCAAATTAGCCTATGAAAATATCATCCATGATTTTGAAGAAAAAAAGATCGACATTTTGGTGGGTACTCAAATGATTACCAAGGGTTTAGATTTTGAAAACATTGCTCTTGTGGGCGTTTTGAATGCCGACGCACTACTAAGATATCCTGACCTTAGGGCCAATGAAAGGGCATTTCAATTGCTCACCCAAGTCTCGGGTCGAGCGGGAAGAAGAGCAAAACAAGGTAATGTCGTCATACAAACGTACAATCCTAGTCATCCGGTCATCATAGAGACGATGCATCATCTGTAC
>DAOLFJ010000121.1:0-12826 GCA_035326365.1 Saprospiraceae bacterium
GATGAGCTTAAGAAAAAGTTTGATCCTGTTGTCTTGAAACCACAGATTGCAAAACCTGAAAATATCATGAAGGCTCGTAAAATGATGGAAGGAGTGATCTTGAAAGGTACAGGTTCACATTTGAAATCTGAGTTTGTAAGTCTAGCTGGTAAAACTGGTACAGCCAAAACAAATTATGCAAATAAAGGTGAATATGCCAAGTATAATGGTAGCTTTTGTGGATATTTTCCTGCCGAACACCCAATGTATTCTATGATTGTGGTCATTTATGATCCCAAAGGAGTATTTTATGGTGGGGCAGTAGCGGGACCAGTATTTAAGAATGTAGCAGAAAAAGTATTTGCACTTAAAACAAATCAAGTACGAACTCTCAACGATTCTTTGGCGGTTGCTTCTAATTTGCCTGGTACAGGATATGGTTACACTAAAGACTTTAGTGAGATTTACGACTTCTTGGAATTGAAATATGATAATGAGTCAAAATCAGATTGGGCAAAAGTAGATCCATCCGAAACAGCTATGAAAATAGCGGATAAAAAAATAAAAAAATCCATTGTGCCTGATGTACGTGGTATGGGTGCAAGAGATGCCGTTTTTCTCCTAGAGAATATGGGACTGAAAGTCAAACTCGATGGAGTGGGCAAAGTTCAGCGGCAATCAATACCACCAGGTGCGGGCACACATGGACAGAATATAGTTATCTATTTAAATTAGAAAAATAGGTTGAGCTTTGAAAGCAAAGAAGTTGTTTGAAATATTGCCGGTTGGATTTAGCGTACAGTTAAATGGCAGCGATGATGTCGAAATCAAGGGAATCGAAATTGATTCTCGTAAGGTCGAAGATGGATTCATATATACCGCATTGCGTGGTACGCTCGTAGATGGGCACAGTTTTATAGATGCTGCCATCAAAAATGGAGCAAAAGTAATTCTCTGCGAAGAGTGTCAAGGCCAAAATCCCGATATCACTTACATACTTGTAGAAGATGTGAGAAATTATCTAGGAGAGTTGGCACACAACTATTTTGGACATGCTTCCGAAAGTTTACATCTTGTTGGAGTCACAGGGACCAATGGTAAGACCACGGTTAGTACACTTTTATTTCAGCTTTTCACAGCACTTGGTTATAAATGTGGTTTGATTTCTACGGTGGAGAATAGGATAGGGGATGCGATCATTCCTGCTACCCACACGACACCAGATGTTGTCAATCTTCATCGATTACTAGGTACTATGCGCGACGAATCCTGTGAATATGTATTTATGGAGGTCAGTTCTCATGCAGTAGATCAAAGGAGAATAGCGGGATTGAAATTTGAAGGAGCATTGTTTACCAATATTTCGCACGATCATCTTGATTACCACAAAACGATGTTGAATTACATCAAAGCTAAAAAGCAGTTTTTTGATGATTTGACAAATGATGTTTTTGCCTTGGTCAATAACGATGATCCTAACGGTTCTGTGATGTTGCAGAATACAAAAGCCAAAAAAGTGACTTATGGGTTGCGATCAATGGCTGATTATAAAACGAAGATTTTAGAAAGTACCGTCCAAGGCTTACATCTCAAGATCAATGAGAAAGAAGCATTTTTTAGACTCATAGGAGAATTTAATGCTTACAATCTTTCTTTGGTTTACGGTGCAGCAGTAGAGTTGGGCCAAAATCCTGATGAAGTTTTAGCGATTTTGAGTGGACTAAGAGGCGCAGATGGAAGGTTTGAACAAATCGTAGATAGCAAGACTGGAAAGTGTGGCATTGTAGATTATGCACATACACCTGATGCGCTCGAAAATGTGTTGGAAACCATTCAGAAAGTAAAAAAATCATCTATCAATGTCATTACTGTAGTAGGTTGTGGCGGAGATAGAGACAAAACAAAAAGACCTGTCATGGCAAAAGTTGCCTGCAAATGGTCGGACAAAGTAGTATTGACAAGTGATAATCCTAGGTCAGAAGATCCCGAAGCTATATTGGATGATATGGTGGCTGGATTAGATGATCAAGATATTAAAAAAATGATACGTATCACAGACAGAATGACGGCTATTAAAACAGCTGTAATGATGTCATCAAACGGCGATATTATACTCGTGGCTGGAAAAGGTCATGAGAATTACCAAGAAATAAAAGGGGAAAAGTTTCCTTTTGACGATAAAAAGATATTGAAGGAGTATTTTGGATTGGATTAGTTTTAGCATTTAGGTTGAAATAAAATGCTAGAATCGATGGAGTCAAGTTTGGAGTTAAGTTTTATTCTTAACCTTAATCTCAGACTTAATCTTGATCTCATCCCTAACCTTTAAATATCAAAGATTTAGGTTCTATTATCATTCTCAGGTTGGTTTAACAGTTGCAGTGGGATCTTTTTGGAAAAAGTTTCAGATTGCTCACTGCGCTGTTAATTTTTAAACTTGAAAAGGTTGGATTTTCAAACAAAAACAAACAGTCAAATTATATAATACAAATGTTGTACCACTTTTTTGAATACATAGATAAATATTACAATCTGCCTGGTGCGGGCTTGTTTCAGTTTATCACATTCAGGGCAGCATTCGCTATTATTCTATCATTGATTATCTCTTTGGTTTTCGGTGGTAAGATTATAAGTTCTTTGAAACGGTTGCAGGTAGGAGAGACAGTGAGAGAGTTGGGTCTCGAAGGTCAGAAAGCCAAAGAAGGTACACCTACGATGGGAGGTATCATCATTATCATGGCGATTCTCATTCCTTGTTTATTATTAGCGAAGTTGGACAATGTCTATATTTTGTTGATGATTTTTACCACAATTTGGCTGGGCTTAATAGGTGGCGCCGATGATTACATCAAGGTTTTCCTAAAAAATAAAGACGGTCTGAGTGGGAAGTTCAAGATATTTGGACAAGTAGTTTTAGGATTGATTGTAGGCGTGACAATGCTAGTATCGGATGATGTGGTGATCAGAATGCCACTCGAAGATGCCAAAGCAAGCGGTTATGAGATTGTAAAAGAATATCAAACAGTTTTGCCACGTGTCAATGATATCTCTAGAATGGCAGATATGGCGTATGTAAAGACCACGCTCACCAATGTACCATTCTTCAAAAATAATAATTTTGATTACAAAATATTAGTATCATTTCTTGGAGACAACGGTTCGCTTTGGTGGTCGATAGCTTTTGTTTTGATTGTCATCTTTATAGTAACAGCAGTATCCAATGCGGCAAATCTTACAGATGGAATCGATGGTTTGGCGGCAGGTACTTCAGCAATTATCGGTACGACTTTAGGTATATTTGCCTACATATCAGGTAATACGATTATTGCAGATTATTTGAATGTGTTTTACTTGCCCAATTCAGCTGAGCTTGTAGTTTTTTCAGCTTGTTTTATCGGAGCGTGTATTGGGTTTTTGTGGCACAATTCTTATCCAGCAAAAGTATTTATGGGTGATACTGGAAGTTTGACGATTGGAGGGATTATAGCAGTATTAGCGATCTTATTGCGCAAAGAATTATTGATACCCATCTTGTGTGGGATATTTGTAGCAGAAAATTTATCGGTGGTACTTCAGGTATCATACTTTAAATACACAAAAAAGAAATATGGCGAAGGCCGTAGAATATTTAAAATGTCACCCTTGCATCACCATTTTCAGAAAATAGGTATGCATGAGTCAAAGATAGTGACACGGTTTTGGATTATAGGCATTCTACTTGCGATTGTGACAGTGATAACCTTAAAGATCAGATAGACATGAAAAGTGTGGTGATCATAGGTGCAGGAGAGAGTGGTGTAGGTGCGTCCTTATTGGCAAAAAAACAAGGATTGGATGTCTTTGTGAGTGATTTTGGAACAATAGCAGAACATTATAAAAAAGAGTTAACTGGTTGTAACATTCCCTTTGAAGAAGGGGGACATGATTTTGAAAAGGTTTTGGTAACTGAGGTGGTAATTAAAAGTCCCGGTGTTCCGGAACATGCGCCAGTCCTTCGCATGTTAAAAGACAAAGGACGGAAAGTAATTTCCGAGATTGAGTTTGGTCACTTATTTTTTTCCGGACTGACCATAGCTGTCACAGGTTCAAATGGGAAGACTACAACATCGGGACTTTTATACCACATTTTGAAAACCGCAGGAAAGAATGTTGCTTTGGGTGGCAATTACGGCAAAAGTTATGCACGCATACTTGCCGAAGATTCACCAGACATCATGGTACTTGAGATATCAAGTTTCCAACTAGATGACATCGAGACATTCAAACCACAGATCGGTATTTTGCTCAATATCACACCTGATCACCTTGATAGATACGATTACAAAATGGCAAATTATGTGAATTCAAAATTCAGAATTGCCATGAATCAGACACTGTCTGATACTTTTATCTACAATGGTGATGACCCAGAAATTTTATCAAAAATGAAAGATTTCAAAGGTAGTCAAAATCAAATCAGCATAACGTCTGACCAATATACAGATGGTATTCCGTCAAAGGGTGGAAACGAAATTTTTGAAGTAAGTATCAAAGGAAAACACAATCTTTTTAATGCAAGATGCGCTGTAGAAGCATGTCGCATTGTAGGATTGACTGAAGCACAAATTGCTTATGGACTCCGTACTTTTAGCAATCTTCCACATAGACTAGAATATTGTGGTGAGATAGAAGAAGTGGAGTTTATCAATGACAGCAAAGCCACCAATGTTGACTCGGTTTATTATGCACTTGATGCGATGACAAAACCAGTGATTTGGATAGCAGGTGGCACTGACAAGGGCAATGATTATAGTGTGTTGTATCCTTTGGTAGAAAATAGAGTGAAAGCCTTAATATGTCTCGGGCTGGACAATGAAAAATTAAAAAATTCTTTTGCGTCCCATTTACCGATGATTTTCGAGACGACTAAGGTATCAGAGGCGGTGGAGATAGGACTGAAATTGGCAGCACCCGGTGATGTAGTCCTTCTGTCACCTGCATGTGCAAGCTTCGATCTTTTTAAGGATTATAGAGATCGTGGTGAGCAGTTTAAAGAGCAAGTAAGATTATTAATGAATAATCAAAAAGAATAAGTATTAACCATTTTAAATGTAACATTCAAACTTGAATATTTTAAAAACATATTACAATCTTAGAGGTGACCGTTCAGTTTGGCTGATCGTGGCTTTGCTTAGTTTGTTTTCACTTTTGATCGTATATAGTACATCAGGTAGTGAAGCTTACAAGTACAACGCAAGTCATGGCACGGAGTACTACCTAATAAGACAAATGGTTTTTATTGCTACGGGTTTGTTACTGGTTTATACCGCATACAGATTACATTATATTCAGTATGCTAAGTTAGCCCCGATTTTGATGGTCATTGCCGTGCCGCTATTGGTTTATACCGCATTATTTGGTACAGAAGTGAATGATGCTTCGAGATGGATAAAGATTCCAATTTTGGAGCTCACCTTTCAGACATCAGATTTTGCCCGTATAGCACTTATAATTTTTGTAGCGAGAGCATTGGCAACCAAACAAGATTATATCAAGGAGTTCAAAGGAGCTTTTTTACCGATCATAGCGCCGATTATTTTGATATGTGGGCTCATAGCACCATCCAATTTATCGACAGCAGCCTTACTATTTGCTACCTGTTTCATTATGATGTTTGTAGGAAGGATTTCGATGAAGTATGTGTTTCTACTTTTGTTATTGGGAATAGGTGTTTTTGGATTGATCTTTTTTGTAGGTCAGCATTTTCCAGAACATTTCAGGGTGGACACATGGATGAATCGTATTAATGATTTCTTATATTCTGACGGTCAGTTTCAGGTAGTACAGTCCAAAATTGCGATTGCAGAAGGTGGTATGTTCGGAGTAGGGCCAGGTAATAGTATTCAAAGGAATTTGTTGCCATTTGCTTATGCAGATTTTATCTATGCCATCATTTGTGAAGAATATGGATTTATAGGTGGCGCTTTGATTTTGTTGGTTTATTTATGGTTGTTGATCAGGACAGTGAGCTTAGTGACTAGATGTCCAAAGACTTTTGGAGCAATGCTTGCCGTAGGATTGACATTAAATATAGTGATAACAGCCTTTGCAAATATTGCCGTATCCGTGCAGTTGGTGCCTGCCACGGGTTTGACATTGCCGATGATTAGTATGGGTGGTACTTCGTTTTTATTCACTTGTATCTCTTTCGGTATCATATTGAGTGTGAGTAGATTTGTAGAGACGGCGTACGAAGAGAAGAAGCAGTTAGAAAAAATGGAAACAAGTGGCGAGAGTAATCATTAGTGGAGGCGGGACAGGTGGCCATGTATTTCCAGCCATAGCAATTGCGGATGCAATAAAAGTGCAAGCACCAGAAACAGAGATATTATTTGTAGGTGCAAATGGCAAAATAGAAATGGAAAAAGTCCCGAAAGCGGGATATAGAATAGAAGGATTGAATGTTACGGGATTTCAACGAAAGTTGTCTGTCAAAAATCTTGCTTTCCCTTTCAAACTCGCTGGCAGTATGCTGAAAGCGGTGATGATTGTGAGGAGATTCAGACCTGATGTTGCAGTCGGTGTAGGTGGTTATGCAAGTGGACCGGTACTGAAGATAGCGAATACTTTTTCGATACCAACCGTACTTCAGGAGCAAAATTCATATGCAGGAGTGACCAATAGAATTCTAGCATCGAAGGCTAGTTTGATATGTGTGGCTTATGATAATATGGAGCGTTTTTTTCCCAAAAACAAAATAAAATTTACAGGTAACCCAGTGCGTAAAGACATACTGGACAAAAATATCAGCAGTAACGAAGCTAAAAAAATCCTTGGGTTAGATCAAAATAAGAAAACTGTTTTAATCTTTGGTGGAAGTCTTGGTGCCAGAACGATCAACGAAGCCGTTCTGGCCAATGCTGAAAAATTGAAATCATTGGTCGATGTCAACATAATCTGGCAAGTAGGAAAGATGTATTTTGATGAATACAAATCTTGTACACTGGAAGGTGTGAAAGATATCAAAATTGTACCATTTATCGAAGATATGGATGTGGCATATTCTGCTTCAGATATCGTGATTTGCAGAGCAGGTGCGTTGACTATTTCAGAATTATCTGTACTAGGTAAAGCAGCGATTCTGATCCCTTCTCCCAATGTAGCAGAAGATCATCAGACCGTAAATGCCATGTCACTCGTAGATAAAGGTGCGGCCATTTTACTCAAAGATGTGGATGCAAAATCTGAAATTTTCGATCAGATGACAACACTTCTAAGTGATGATGATAAAAGAATAAGTTTGCAACTGAATATAAAATATTTTGCAAGATTGGAGGCAGCTAATGAGATTGCCACAGAGATATTGAAAATTTGTAAGACAAAAAACGCCTAACCATGCAACATACCAATCATATATATTTTGTAGGTATCGGTGGCATTGGGATGAGCGCAATAGCAAGATATTTTATTGCCCACGGTAAAAGAGTATCTGGATATGACAAAACAAAGACACTGCTTACCGAAACGTTGGAGCAGGAAGGTATGTACATTCATTATGATGATGAAATAAGTCTCATACCGACAGATATTGACACAGTGATTTACACACCAGCGATTCCAGCAGATCATAGGGGATTGAACCATCTTAAAACCTTGGGACTTCCATTGATGAAGCGTTCAGAAGCACTTGGTTTGTTGAGCAATGATAAGCGTTCGGTAGCGATAGCGGGCACGCATGGCAAGACAACAACTAGTTCCATGACAGCACATGTGCTGAAAGTAGGTGGTATCGATGTTTCTGCTTTTTTAGGTGGGATCACCGCAGATTACAATAGCAATTTCCTTATCGGGAAAAGTGATGTAGTCGTCCTCGAAGCAGATGAATATGACCGTTCATTTTTGAGATTGAGTCCTTACATCGCTGCTATTTTGTCCATGGATCCTGATCATCTAGATATCTACGGAGATAAAGATGAAATGGTAGAAGGATACAAAGCTTTTGCAGGAAAAATCAGGGACAATGGTTCATTGATTATTAAAACGGGATTACTTGATAAATTTACACTCCATCAGCTAGGTGCACTTTCCAAAAGGAATGTCAATGTATATGAATTCGGAGTAAATCAAGGACAGATACAGTTGTCAAATATAGGTGTAGAAAATGGAAAGTTTGTTTTTGATTACCAAGGATTGGGACATCATTTTCAGAAAGTTTTTCTTAATATGCCTGGTAGACATAATGTAGAAAATGCTTGTGTAGCCATCAGTGCAGCGATATTATGCGGTGTAGATGAAGAAAGAATTAGGAAGGCAATGGCTGAATTCAAAGGAATACAGCGGCGATTTGAAAAAATAGTAGATCGAGAAGATTTTGTGTATATCGATGATTATGCACACCATCCGAGTGAATTGAAAGCGGCCATCGATGCAGCGAGAACCTTGTATCCAGATAAAAAGATCACCGGCATTTTCCAACCACATTTGTACAGTCGTACAAGAGATTTTGTGGAAGGATTTGCAGCCGAACTTGATAAATTGGATGCAGTGATTTTGATGGATATTTATCCTGCAAGAGAGCTGCCCATCGAAGGTGTGACATCGGAGATTGTTTTTGATCTTTTAAAAAATAAAAATAAAACCTTGGTGACCAAAGCGACATTGATGGAAGTATTAAAAGATAAACATCCTGATGTACTGATGACACTTGGAGCTGGAGATATAGACACATTTGTACCAAAGATAAAGGAATATTATAGTAGTAAGTAAATTAACCGATAACGCAATTTAGCAAATTATTAAATCAGCAAATTAGCAACATAAATGAGCGGTAAAAAATTGAATATTAAAAGAGTAAGAGACGCCATCATCTGGTTCTCATTGGTAGCTGGAATAGTGACCCTACTTTTCTTTTCAATCAACCGTAAATCAAATGCCGAAGTAAAGACTTTGGAGATAAATATAGAAGGAATCGAAGGTGGCGAAAAGTTGATTTCTGAAAAAGAAGTGAAGCAAATTTTGATGACTGAAGCGGGAAAACCGATCACGAAGTCAAATATTAAAACACTCAATCTCAGAAAACTAGAAGCCAAACTCAATAAAGACAAACGTATCGAAAGAGCTGATCTTTATTTTGATAGCAAGGATCGACTAAACGTACGTGTGATACAGAAAAAGCCTGTAATGCGTGTGATAGAAGAAGCTGGAGCAGGATATTATCTTGATGAAAATGGTAAACAAGTGCCTGTTATCCAAGGGAATGCAGTGAGAGTTCCAGTTGTCACTGGTTTAAAAGATGGTTTTGATCCCAAGTTTTTGACATCAGAAAAACCTTCTAAACTTAAGGATATCTTCACCATTATGACTTACGTAAAAAATGATGTGTTTTTATCATCATTGATAGAGCAAGTCCATGTGGAGAATGACAGTATAGGCGACATCGTATTGATACCAAAGATAGGTCGTGAAAAAGTGATTTTCGGCGGTATTCAAGATATGGAGTATAAGTTTGAAAAGCTTAAAATATTCTATAGAGACGGTTTGCCGAGATTGGGTTGGAATAGATATAAGTCGTTAAATTTAAAATATGGAAATCAAGTTGGAGGTGTGTTGTCCAATCCTAATGTTCCAAAAATCAAGATGCCTGAGGTGAAAAGAGATACCTTGGCAGAAGTTGTAAACACAGATATTAACAAACAGGAAAGTATTCATCATTAAATAATTTTTGCTATGAATGATCATTTGAATTTAAAGAACACGGCAGTAGCTCTTGACATCGGAACAACCAAAGTTTGTGCTATTGCAGGCCAACTCAACGAGTATGGTAAACTGGAAATAGTAGGCATGGGAGTAGTTCGCTCTGAGGGTGTGTCTAGAGGTGTCGTTTCCAATATTGATAAGACCGTAAAGGCTATCAGGGAAGCTGTCGATATAGCTGAGCGTAATGCTCACTGTAAATTCAGAGTCGTTCATGTTGGGATAGCAGGACAGCACATCAAAAGTCTTCATCACCATGGCTTATTGGTCAGACATGACTCCAATACGGAGATTAATCAAGACGATATCGACAAGTTGATAAAGGATATGTACAAACTTGTTTTGCCTCCTGGAGATAAAATTCTTCACGTAGTTCCACAAGAGTACACTGTTGATGATGAACAAGATATCTTCGACCCGATAGGTATGTCTGGCGTTAGATTGGAGGCAAATTTCCATATCATTACAGGTCAGATTTCTGCTAGCCGTAACATACTTAGATGTGTGGAGAAAGCTGGATTGGAAGTGGCTGATGTCACTCTTGAACCGATCGCTTCAGCAGCATCTGTGCTTAGCGCAGAAGAAAAAGAAGCAGGTGTAGCACTAGTAGATATAGGTGGTGGCACGACAGATATCACGATCTTTAAAGATGGTATCATCCGTCATACTTGTGTGATTCCTTTCGGTGGCAATGTGATCACTAGAGACATACGTGAAGGTTGTACCGTGATGAATGAGCAAGCAGAAAAACTGAAGATCAAATTTGGATCTGCGATGGCTGACGAGATCGTTGACAATAGAATCATCACGATACCGGGGTTTAAAGGTAGAGATCATAAAGAAATTTCAGAAAAAAATCTGGCAAGGATCATTCAGGCTAGGGTAGAAGAGATTTTTGATTATGTACTTTGGGAAATGAGAAGATCAGGTTTTGAAAATAAACTCATAGCTGGTGTCGTATTGACAGGTGGTGGATCATTGCTCAAACATATTGACTTACTTTCAGAATATCATACTGGATTGCCTACTAGAATTGGTAAACCGATCGAGCACTTAGCGCATGGATATACAAGTCAGTTAGCTAGTCCAATATTTGCGACAGCAGTAGGATTACTTAAGCATACGATAGATAGTTTCGGTGACAAAGGACATTATGTAGAAGAGTTTAAGAAGATCACAGAAGAGCCTAGGTTCTTCAATAATAGTCTTCCACCTGTTCAGAACAATGTGCCATCGATGAATCAGGAAACTCAAGACGAAGAAGAAATGGAAACAACATCTTCTGACAGTCCTAAGAAAAAAGGGATTTTCAATAAGCTTTTCACATTGACGAAAGACTTTTTTGAAACAGTTCCAGATTCTGAATTCTAACCATCCTTTTATTTAACCATCAGAAATTTTGAGATATGAAGTTCGATATACCAACAAATGAAAAATCCATCATAAAAGTCGTAGGTGTAGGCGGTGGCGGTGGAAATGCCGTAGGTCACATGTTCAGACAAGGGATCACAGGAGTTGATTTTGCTATATGCAATACAGATGCACAGGCTATGGAAACAAGCCCTGTGACAACAAAAATAGCCTTAGGACCCAATCTTACAGAAGGTAGGGGAGCAGGAAGTATGCCCGAAGTAGGCAAACAATCTTGTATAGAGTCTATAGACGATATCAGAAGGTGGCTTTCTGATGGTACCAAGATGCTTTTTATCACTGCCGGAATGGGTGGAGGTACAGGTACAGGAGCAGCACCTATCATAGCTAAAGTTGCTAAGGAAATGGAGATCCTCACTGTAGCGATCGTGACACTTCCATTCAAATTTGAAGGTCTAAGACGTCAGCGTCAAGCGCACGAAGGTCTAGAGCAACTAAAGAAAAATGTAGATTCTATCTTGGTGATTTCCAATGATAAGATGAAACAAATACATGGTAATCTTGCACTTTCATCTGCATTCGGACAAGCGGATGATATTCTTACGACTGCTGCAAAAGGTATCGCAGAGATCATCACTGTGCCAGGATATATCAATGTGGATTTTGAAGATGTCAATACCGTTATGAGAAACAGTGGTGTTGCCATCATGGGTAGCGCAACAGCTGATGGAGATGACAGAGCACGCAAGGCAATAAATGCTGCGCTCAACTCACCACTTCTAGAAGATAATGACATCAGAGGTGCTCAACATATCTTACTCAATATAACTTCTGGTACAAAAGAAGTTACGATGGACGAAATAGGTGAAATCACTGAGCACGTCCAAGAAGAAGCAGGTTATGGTACAGATTTGATATGGGGAAACTGTCAAGACGAGTCTCTTGGAGATAAAATTTGTATCACACTGATCGCAACAGGATTTAGAGAAGGTGGTTCTAAAAAAGCTGAAAAAGCAACTGAACAAGTCAAAATATCTCTAGAGAATGACAGAGTACACCAAGTGCCAAATGATGATGATTTTAATATTTTTGACTTCGAAGATATAGCAGCTGACAATGTGATCGACTTTGACAATGATGATGTCAAAAAGACCATCAATATGTTGGGTGTAAAAACAAGTGATCCTTATGTAGAGCGTAATGGAAGGCTTACTGAAGAGTTAAAAAAGAAAAGCGAAGCAGATGCAGCTCGAAGAGAATACCTTCGAAAGACCAATAGCAAGCCACTAGACAATCCGAAAATTATCTCTGATATGGAGACAGTGCCGGCATACGCTAGAAGGAATGTATTGCTAGACGATACCAATAAAACAAACGGTAGGTCAAACTCTTCTTACACAGTCAATATGGATGATGATAACAATATTTTTGTGTCGAATAATTCATTTTTGTACGACAACGTAGATGAAAAATAAAACAGATTATATCGGAGATGACAGGTGGCAAAATGCTTGTCGTCTCCGTTCAAAGAGATATTAATTTTGCACATTGTTTTTAATAAAGACCCATTTTTTTCAACCTGATATTAATAGAATCCAGAAAAGAAAAATCAGTTATTTATAGCTGATTTTAGTCGGATAATTTTCCGGCCAATAGTATTTGGATTTTCGTCTTTATTTATAAACTTTGTGAGATTGGTTTATTAATTTACAGGTCCATGGCTCCCCGCCTGGACCTTTTTTTT
>DAOLFJ010000491.1:0-2552 GCA_035326365.1 Saprospiraceae bacterium
AGGATTGAAGAAATATTTATCTAAAGTGGTTTCACCTATTTCGTCATAAGGCGTTAATCTATTCCAAAAATCCTTGTCACCCACTGCAATTACAGCTTCATTTGTCAATGGCATTCCTAGTCTAGATACTTGAATCCATTCACCATCGTAAGCAACATTATTGCTAGTAGTAAGGGTCTTGATGGCAGGTCTGCTTGCAGATGCCCACACGCCTATGACATAATCACTATCCAAAATATTAGTAGGTGTTGACGGAGCTCCTGCCTTCAATAAGGTAGCTATCGGTACTTGAATTGCAATAGTGTGAACATTATATTTTGCCAGTCCATCTCGTGAAGGAGCGCCTTGTCTCGGTGCATCACCAAGGTCAAATATACCGCCCAAATCTACAAAAAACGGATCATCTACAGGTCCAGCAAATACTTTTTCGCCAGTAGTGGTCGTCGCAATCGCACCATTAAATAATGCATCATAGGTAGTCCCCATTCCTACACCTGAATTGATAGACCTAGGTCCGATATTCGGTGGAGGCACGATGCCATCGGCTAGAATAACAGCAAAACTTGCACCACCGTCCATACTTCTTTCGAGCGTGTAGGTTGTTTTTAGGTTTTGTTTGCCTAGTCTGATGTTAAAAAAAGTGGTTGGGTCTTCATTTACTTTATTGAATGTCAATCTGTAAATGATTTCATCTCCAGGTTTTGAAGCATCATTATCCACATGGATTTCGTATCTGATATTCTCACCAAATGAATAATAATTCGGACCACCATAAGGCAACTCACCAGGTATGTAATTAGCGATAATCGTAATGGTATTAGGATTGTCAGGACTTCTGAAGGCATACAAATCTGTATTGTCTGCCAAGGGATCATTGGAAATCAATGGGGCTTCACGATGACTTGATGCCATCACTATGCCAGCCATAAGCCATAAAAAGAGGAAGGAGCATAATTTCCTACTACTCATTCCACCTGACCAAACAGGTAATAATGTTTTCATCTTTACTATAAATTTAGATTAAAAAATAAACAAGAGTCAATCATAAAAACTAGTCCGTACCCTTGGGGGCCCAACTCAGGCCATACATTTTTGATTTATATCTTTGCCATTAAAGGCTCTAATTCTGGATGTTTTGAGTTTGTGACACTTGCCGCCAACTTGTATTTCTGAGTCATTTCTTGATCAGATTTTGCATTATATATCCTTGCCATCATTCTATTTACGTCAATATTATCGGGTCTTTTCTCAAACTCCTTTTGTGCATACTGAAGAGCCATATCTGGTTTATCAAGGATATCGAGGTAAATATTAGCGTATTCAAGGTTCATGTTATGTCCACTTTCTTCATCATCCTTGAGCATGACAAATACTTCTTCCATAATTTTGGTCATTTCTTCTGTTCTGCCTTGTATCTTGTAAATCTCAGCAAGTTGCGTGTAGAAACCTACTTCGGGTATGATATCCATAGCTTTTAAGGTGATTGCTTCAGCTTGTTTTATATCATTCTTTTTTAAGTAAATAGCACCCAAAGCGCCTACTGCAAAAGGATAATCTGGGCGCTCTGCCAATATTTCTTCATACAATAACTTCGCTTTGTCTGGTTCGCCATATCTCTCGTACAACTCTCCAAGTGTCAACATCGCCCAAGCTGTATCTTCGTATCCTGGCACACCTGCTTCTATAGCCATTTTCATAGCTTCGATTGCTTCAGGGATTTGTCCATGAATCTCACGTAGATACGATATTCTAGCGTAAGATCTTAAGTCAGGTTTGATGGATATCATGATATCAGCCATTTCCACAGCTTTGTCATACTGGCCCAACTCTACATAACAGTCAGTAAGCACACCATAAATCTGTGCATTTTTGTTATTAAGTTGAATGGCTTTTTGACCGGTTTCTAGTGCACCCTTAAATTCATGTAAAGACAACTGTACACCTGCTTTAGTCACTAGCGCGAGAAACTCCATATTATTAACTTTGGTCGTGCTATTGATGATTCTGTCGGTCATGGCAAGTGCTGCGGGATAATAATGTCCATGTTCGCCTGTCACTCTAGCTTCGCGAATAAAAAGATTAGCCATTTTGATTTTAGCTTCGTGGTCGTTTTCATTTTTCTGAATGGCAAGTTTGAGGGTTTGGTAGTTGTTGCTCACGTCATCCCACTCTTTGCCATATCGGATTTTTTCGTTTCGATCGAGCAAAGCAGGAATCTCCTTACTACTATCTACGGCACTATCATTTGATTTGTTTTCTCCACAGGATGACAAAACTAATAAAGTCACACTGTAAAAGATGGAGATGAAAATGAATACAAGGTTTCTATTTTTCATTTTGGGAAATTTAAAATAATTAAGAAATAAAAAATGACTACTAGTTTGATATCACATACGAGAGATAAGGCGGACTTGGATTTGTAGATTTTAACATTTTATTAAAAAAGTGAAAGAAAGGTCTAATTTGGGTTTCGGATGGTTTAGAATGCAGGGAGCATGTAGTTATTATAGGACGCTAATTTTCGCTGATTTCGCTAATTATGGATGAATATG
>DAOLFJ010000492.1:0-2549 GCA_035326365.1 Saprospiraceae bacterium
TATTTTAAACTTTTTAAACTTTTTTGCGGTCAACATATTTCAGGCACTGACATGTTTTTTTGTGTGACCGCTGGTGCCCACAGATAAAGTTATTTATTTTGATTTAATATTTATTTAAAATGAGGTTAAATTTATCTGTGTAATCTGATAAATCTGCGAGAGAACATTTCTGCTAAAAGATAATACCAATCTCAGCAACTCATTTCAATTTAGCCCAAATATTATATTGTTCCTTACTGTACAAAGTCGGTAAAACCAACCAAGCTGCAACAAACAATCCTATTATTATACAATGCACAATCAATGCTAAATAATAATATTGAACAACATAAAGACCAATGGTACACATGATAAGAATAAAACTTAATGCTACATCTTTCCAAGTACTTTTTTGACCCATCATTTGTGCCATTTTATATGGCTGCAATATGGATTTAGTCAAGCTCATTCCTATTATAATCAAAGTAAATCCAATGTAGGACGACCAAATAAAAATAGGATCTTTGAAATAATAATATGCAAAAGGTAAAAGTATAATGGAATGAATGCTATATGGAACTATAAACATTTTCAACATGATTGTTCTAGACCATGTATAATGTTGCAGTGATTGATGATTAATGAAAAATAGTGACTTGAAAAGTCCGTAAAAATTCACGTAAAAAATAAACATCAAAGGCATAAACATGGGGATGTACTCCATAAATTCATTGTTTTCTGAAAACGTTGAAAAATAGTAATAGAATATTTGTAATACCATACTTAATACAAATACGTTTGAAGCTAGTGAATTATTAAAAAACAACTTTGCATATACATTCCCATTAAATGAAAATCGAGTCATCTTTTTATCACCTTTTATTTGGTATTCTAGAAAATGTAAAGCACCAAAAAGCAATGCTGGGTAAATTATATAAAATTGGTGGTAAGGTAAATAATAATAGCATCCTATACCGCTTAAAAATATAATCAAAATAGCGCTTTTTCCTAATAGCGTAATTTTTGACTCAGTTATGTGGTGTATGACTCTATGAATCAATGATGCTAGGAACATTACACCCAAGATATTTAGCGCAAAAGCATAATCCTTCACTTGCTGCACTAATAAAATCGTAATTACAAACACGATCATATTCAGCCAATACTTGGTACATAGATCGAGTCCACAATGCAAAAAGAGATTATAATTTTTAGGCACAGGATGATATGCGTGAAAGTAGTTAACTTTTGCTTTGTAATTTGGGAAATAATATCTAAAAAGTGACAAAAATAAAACAGCACCTGTTGTAACTTTTCTTAGGTCAACTTCTTCAAAATCAGTCATTTCTGTTCCGAGTCCAACCATTACACCATAAAATATAGCAAAAAATAATAAAGTTACTTTTACTAAAAGATCTACTTTACCTTTATATGTCCACAATTCATTGCGTAATTTTATTTTGCATAATTCTACGATCATATCCAGTCTAAGGTAGATATTGGTTGAATTTCGGATTCAATGATTGACATAAAAGCATGCTCCAATTGATGACTTTTTGAGTAGAAATCTGAGACTAATCCATCAAAAACCAAAACTTTGTCTGACAATACACCAATATGAGTCGCCAATTTTTCAACATAAGATAAGTCATGCGACGAAATAAACACAAGTCTTCGGTCATTTGTATACTTTTGGATAAATTCTACCATTTGTCGTCCTGTAATTGGATCCAAATTAGCAAAAGGCTCATCCAAAATAAGTACATCTGGTAAATGAATCACTGCGCCACAAAAAGCAATTGTCTTCTGCATTCCACTCGAAAATGTACCTATATTCTTCTTCAGATCAATGTCATGTCCAAAAAAATAAGTTAATAATCCTTCAGCTCTCATGGCAACGATCTTCTTGTCAACACCATACATTTTGCCAATAAAATGTAGGTATTCCTTTGCGTTTAATTCTTCAATCAAAGCTAATTGTGCACTAAGTACGCCTATCCTTTTTCGCTCATCAATGCTCAGTGTATTGTGCGCATTTCCGAATATCATAATACTTCCTTCATCTATCTCTTCCATATTGAGAAGACAATGAATCAGGGTAGTTTTGCCAACACCATTTTTGCCTAATAGACAATATATCTGTCCACTGCTGAGTGAAGCGTCAACGGATTGTAAGACTACGTTTCCATTATATTTTTTAACTAAATTTCTGATTTCTATCATTAGATTTTATGTTCAATATAGATTATTCAAATTCTTCATTATGTTTAAATTAGCTAGACAATAGTATCTTTATTTTTATTGTTGCTAGTATTTTACAAAGGCTTTTAACCTAGATTTATTATTTATTCTTTCGGTAAGTAATAAAGACATGTAAAGGTAAAACAAAAACTTCAAAATTAAATATTAATCAATCCTACTTGACCTAAATTGTTGTAAGGTGTCTTTTCTCTTTTATCTGCGAAATCTGATAAATACCGCTTTAGCGGCACAAGTTCTGTGAGAAAATAAAAATTAATTTTCTCCTACGCAAAAAGACTGCGCACACCATCTTTACCTTTGCATCGTTA
>DAOLFJ010000493.1:0-2547 GCA_035326365.1 Saprospiraceae bacterium
AAATGTAACCATCAATTGTGGTGCAGATACATCATCATTAGTACTAGGTAGACCTGTATTCTCAGCGACTCCACTTTCTACGCCATACTATACTGATAACTGTCCAGATCCAAGATTGACATGGAGAAATACAGGTGTCATAGACAACTGTGGACAAGGTGTCATCACTAGAACATTTACAGTTACTGATAAAGGTGGTAGATCAGCGTCATGTACTCAGACTATCACGATCAGAAATACAACTCCATATACTGGACCAAGACCAGCGCCACAAGGATGGCCTGCAAATGTAGAATTGATGGGATGTATAAATATAGATACAGATCCTGCAAAAACTGGAGTTCCAGTATTAGGAGCAGGAGCTTGTAGCCAAGTAGCATACACTTATGAAGATCAAGTGTTCCCATTTGTAGAAGGTGTTTGTTACAAAATACTTAGAAAATGGACAGTTATTGATTGGTGTAAATTCGGACCAAACAGAGATGTAAATGGTCAACTTTATCCAGCAGTGCCTACACTTAATGTCAACATGTGGCAATATACACAGATCATCAAAATCACTGACGATGTTAAACCTGTCCTTCTTACATGTACTAAAGCGCCAACAGATGCTTTTGGTGAGAACTGTACCGGATTTGTAGAACTTCGTAATAGTGCTACTGACTGTACTCCTGCCAACTTACTAAAATGGACGTATCAAATAGATCCAAATAATGATGGTGTAGCTCCATTCATCAATGGTACAACTAATGATGCATCAGGTACTTACCCAGTAGGAACACACAAAATTACTTGGACTGTAGAAGACCAGTGTGGTAATCAGACTTCATGTAATTACACATTCGTAGTGAGAGATCGTAAGAAGCCAACGCCATACTGTTTGAGCGAAGTTACGACTGTAATCATGCCTTCTTCGGGTGAAGTAGCTATTTGGGCATCAGATTTTGATCTTGGATCATTTGACAACTGTCCTGGAGCATTAAGATTCTCATTGTCTTCAAATATAAATGAGACTAGTAGAATATACAACTGTTCACAACTAGGTGAGAATACAGTAACCATGTATGTATGGGATGCAGCTGGAAACTCTGACTTCTGTACAGTAACCATCAATATCCAAGCGAACGGAACAGCATGTTCTGGATCTAGATTAGCTGGTAACATTGGTACAACAGAAAACGAAATGGTAAAAGACGTATCAGTAGTACTTGAGAATTTGAATAGTAATGAAACTAAAGCTTTCATGACAAACAATCAAGGTCACTTCGAATTCGTAGGAATGCCTGAACAAATCAGTTACCAAATGACACCTGAGAAAGATGTTGACCACTTAAATGGTGTGTCTACTTTGGACCTTGTTATCATGCAAAGACATATCTTGGGTACTCAGAAATTCAATAGTGGTTATCAGTTCCTTGCAGCCGATGTAAACCATGATGAGAAAGTGACAGCAGCGGATTTAGTAGAATTGAGAAAATTGATTCTAGGTATCTACTCTAACTTGCCTTCTAATAAATCTTGGAGATTCTTTGACAAGTCATCAACAATTAGTGATATTGCTCAGCCTTGGTCAACACCTGAATTCATCAGAGTCAATAACTTTAATACGTCATTAATGAACAATGATTTCGTAGCTGTAAAAGTTGGAGATATCAATAATTCAGCAGTGACAAATGCAACTAGCAACGAAACTGAAAGCAGAGGTAAAAGAAATCTTATCCTTTCTACAGTAGACCAAGCTTTCCAAGCTGGAGATGTTGTAAAAATGGATATCACTGCTGAGAACTTTGCAAACATGGTAGGTGCACAATGGACACTAACATTTGATGCAGCATCTCTTGAATACCAAAACATTACATCTGGCGCTATCAAATTCGGTAAAGAAAACATCAATATCGAACAAGCACAGAAAGGTATGCTAGCACTAAGCTGGAATGAAATCAATGGTATGTCATTTGCAAAAGATGAAGTACTATTTACCTTAGAATTCAGAGCAGCTGCGAATAATACAATAGCAAATACATTACAAGTATCATCAGATATCACTAAAGCCGAAGCTTACACAAATGACTTGAGTGAATTAGATGTTAAATTAGAATTCAGAAATGGAAGTACTTCAGAAGTGGCTTTCGAATTGGAGCAAAACAATCCGAACCCATTCACCACTAGTACAGCGATTAGCTTCAGTCTACCACAAGCAGGTGAAGCAAATCTAACCATCTATGACATCACCGGAAAGATTGTGAAAACAGTTAAGAATGTATACCCTAAAGGTAAGAGCGAAATCATCATCACAGCTGATGAGATCAATGCACAAGGAGTATTATTCTACGAATTGGAAAGTAACGGTCTGAAGGCAACCAAAAAAATGATCTTTATCAACAAATAGATTAGGTTGTAAACCAAAAATATTCGAAAAGCCTGTGCGATACCTTCGCACGGGCTTTTTAGCTTTTATTATTTGCTAATCAATTGGTTATGGTTCTGACAATAAAAGAATTAAAGGGTATTAGTGGACTAAACGATGAGCGTATTTTGAAGTCGGGT
>DAOLFJ010000494.1:0-2526 GCA_035326365.1 Saprospiraceae bacterium
GTTTTTTCTTCTTTAGTACAAGAAGCTACAAGCAACATAAAAGGAATGATTAGGAATTTCATATTTAAATTTTTATTAGTGAAAATTCTAAAAGTATTATAAACAGATTTAATGATGCTAACCCATGATGTCTCTCATATTAATAACGTATTTTTGATTAGGAACGTTGGTATTAATGACTTTTATCTTAAGGTTGATACTATTACTTTTTGAAATTATTAACGGTTAAATTTGGTTTTTTACTTTTCAAGTAAAACTCAATTAGACTTAAAAAAACTATTCTAATATAGTTAAGTCGCCATATTTAATATAAATAGTATTGCAGACTTTATATTTTAATTCATATACAAAAACGCCATTTAGGATTTTGGGATGATTTATATTTTGTAAATCTAAATCCTTGTTTTGTAAAATTATATTTCCCCACCTATCATATAGTATGAATGAGACTAATTCTAAATCTTCAGCTCCATTTATGGCGCATTTTAAATCAAAAGCATCGTTTCTTTTGATCGTAATATTTGAACAAATGATAGCTGAATTACATTCTTCTACAATAAAATTGGTTTCTTTTATGAGTTTGTCGCATCCTTTGACATACGTTTTAATATTGTGAAGTCCTACTTTATCAAAACACTTTTCTTTTATAATAATTTCACCATCACTAACGTGGTAAATAGGTATACCATTAAGTATAGTATCTAAAGAGTGACAATACCCAATATCCACGGTTGTGTCCATTTGTGAATATTTAGGAATTTTATACAAACCTAAGGCATCTAAATGTATAAGATTACTAAAGTTCATATCTTTGTACTCTACACTATCGGTGCCTGGTTTATTAAAATTACCAATAGTTAAATATTTAGATCCAATAATATTGTCAACACATGCAGCATGTCTTTTCCAGCTAGGATATGAGCCTATCCAATCTGTAAAATTTATTTGTGGATTGACGCTTTTGGCATAACCATCAAATCGGGATACAGTGTCTATTGAGAAATATACGCCCAAACTATTTGTTCTGTTAGTAGGATAAGCTAAAACATAAGCTTCAAAATAGTAACCATCATCCACAAGTGGCTCGATGAGTGTACCCATTATATATTCTCTAAAAGTGGTATCACTGCGCAATCTAAATGGAAAAGATATGCCTATCCCGCTCACACCTTGTCCATCATAAGGTGGTTGTGTGTATTCAAATGAACGAGATTCCATTTTGTAATACCCACACAGATGGTAGAAATCAGGAGTCAGTCCTTTATTGTACCAATGTTTACAATTTTGTATTTGGCTTATGGTATCCGGGCAAAAGTTAAAATCTTCAAATGATGGATTTAAAATATAGTTTTGTGCATCAGCTTTAAAGCCAATACACAAAACTATAAATGCAATATAAAACTTTTTAGCCATTAATTAATGTTGTAAAACCATTTTTTTATTTACTCGACCATATTCATCAATGATGATAATAACAGGAAATTGAATAGGAATATTTGATAACGAAACATGATCTGACGCAATATCATATTTACTAGAATATAACCTGCCTACTCTATCCATAATGTGAATTTCTCTTATATTGGCATCTTTTGTCCTCACTCCTATATTTCCTGAGCCGTCATTTTCTATGGTTACTTCTAAAGGTTGCAGTCCCAATTCCTGCTCTTGATTGGTATTAAGTATTCTGCAAAATACACAAGTATTAGTCAATCCAAAATAAGCTTCATCCTGATATTCGCCACAGATGCTCTTAACTTTGACCACTACTTTGTAGCAGGCATCAGGGTCAATCAATGATTGCCAATTATTAAAATTTAGAAAAAGAAAGTCAATAGATTGAATACCTTGGTAAGGAATTGTTTGGGAAGCGACAAGTGCTTCTAATTGAGAATTATTACAATCAACATCGTAAAGTTCTACAGTATATTCTTGTATCCCATTGCCTACTGTAGCAATTCTTACACCTGCTGAACTTGGACCTAATTCTGGACCAGGGAAACTTCCATTTGTCAGTAAGACACCATCAATGTCAGGATCACCATTTAAAGTCTCAATTGTTTGAGTTGCCTTAAATGCAATATCCACATCTACATCACTTGTAGCATCTTCGAGTACATAGTAAAATGAAGATGTTCCTGTGCCAGTAATATTTCCATCTTTATCACAGCACTGATAAGTTAGTGTCATCTTATATGTTCCATTGGAATTTAGGATGTCTCTATGACTTGATAATGAGAAATACTTATTATTCCCGCAATCTTCACAAGGCGTTATTCTATTTATACCAGTATGAACAGAAGATTTACTTTCCAATGGCCTAATAATTTCAGTTGTGTTATCCATTGCAACTTCGCCCAGATTAAATGAAAGATTACAGATGTTATCGGGGATACAAACATTAAAAAGTGGAGTACGTTTACGGATCCATGAAGAAGAAGGATCTGTAGGGTGGAATGTAAGAGCATATTGCTCATTTTGGTTTTTATAACAGTAATTTAACTTCGCAGGATTACTAAATGAAGT
>DAOLFJ010000495.1:0-2526 GCA_035326365.1 Saprospiraceae bacterium
TAAAAGAAACGGATCATGCACAAAAGCCAAGAATCCTGTTTATACTCTTGGGGAAGCTATCAGGTGGATACAATCTTTCGGTACAGTCTAACGAATCTATCATGCTGAGTGATGACGGTGGCGTGTTTGGGGATCCACTTCAGGAACTTTATATCATGGGCAAAACGGTTTGTGTTGATTATTATGGTGGTAGTAACTTCAAATGGTCATACACCTACAAATGGCGTTACCAACAGAAAGATTGGTTTCTAATTGGTGCCACACATAGTACGATGGATCCAATTGAAAATAAACTTGAGACTTACGATTTCAACCTAAGTACCGGCGTAGCCGAACAAACTACCATGCCATATCTAGAAGAAGATGAAGGCAAACCAACCATCAAGCCAAAAACCAAAAGATTTAATCCTGGTAAAAAACCACTCTACAGACTGAAAGATTTTAAGTTCGGTGAAAATATGGTGTACAAAGATATCTTTTTCTGATATGGCTAGAACGAAAATAATAGAAAGTACGTGGGATTATCTCTTGGAGAAAGACAATAATGGCGGCTTGATTTTTGAAGTAGTCTGTGGCACTGTCGCCATATATACCATTGCATTTTGCCTAAATGATGAAGAAGTCAAAGCTTGGGAAAATGAAGGTGAGAAATTTCTAAGACATCTGAGCTACGATGTTAGAGATCACCCGAAGGAATACATGGGGCGTAGGATATGAAATAATTATGAATTGGGAACAGGAAAGGAATCGACTGAGATGCGGACTGAAAGGACAACTATTAAGCGATTTAACTTGAAGGGGAAAAACTTTCGCCATCAGTCATATTTGTTGCTGGATTTGGGGATTTGCTTGAATTGTTGATTTGCTTATTCAGGGGTAGCTTCGCATTATGTAAGGTTGTTTTTTAAGAAGTTGGAAACGATGAAAAGTAACGACTTTTGTTCATCAGTCAGATTAGTTGATTGATGCCGCTAAAGCTGCGCACGTTTGCTTTTGCAGATATAGCTTTGAATTATTTAGATATTTAATTCCCATTGTTAATATTTTATGTTAAAGTTGGAAAATCATGATTATATTTGTAACATATATATCCATTACCATTGAGAATGTAATGGGAAATGATGACATCAAAATAGTTAGTGAATGAAAGAGTCAACCAAATGAACATACTCATTGCCGCAGATAGTTTTAAAGATGCCTTAGATTCATTTAGCGTGTGTGATGCCATAGCAAAAGGGATCCAACTAGCTAATCCGAAGATCAAAATCACCAAATTCCCACTTGCAGATGGCGGTGAAGGGACGAGTGATATCTTGATGCACCATTTGGGAGGACACAAAAAAGAGATAGTTGTAAGTGATCCACTTTTAAGGTCTATCCATACAGATTATGTCATTTCGCAAGATGGTAACACTGCATTTATAGAGTTAGCAAAATCATCGGGATTACAATTGCTTGCTGATGACGAACGGAATCCTATGTTTACATCTACGTTTGGATTAGGAGAAATGATCAATGATGCAATCCATGAAGGTGTGACCAATATTATCTTATCCATAGGTGGTAGTGCGACCAATGATGGTGGTATGGGTATGGCATCAGCTTTAGGTTTTAGGTTTTATGATGTAAATGGGATATTACTACCTGGTAGTGGCAAAGATCTCGGATTAGTAGTCAATATGGAAGTGGATGATGAAGTCAAAGATACTCTGAACAAAATATCATTTACCACCATCTGTGATGTCACTAATCCGCTTTATGGAATCAAAGGTGCTGCTCAAGTCTTTGCCACCCAAAAGGGAGGAACTTCTGATGACATCATATTATTGGATAAAGGCTTAAAACATTTTGCGACGGTTATGAATGCTGAACTATTAGCAGAAAAAGAAGGTGCTGGTGCTGCAGGTGGAGTAGGATTTGGATCTATGCTGTTTCTACAAGCGAAGCTTTATAAAGGGATACAACTGGTTATGGAAATGACCAAATTTGAAGAGCAGGTAAGGCTTTGTGATGTCATCATCACAGGTGAGGGAAAACTAGACGGACAGACTGCCCACGGCAAATTAATACAAGGCGTTACTGACATCGCTTCAAAATATCAAAAACCAGTCATTGCGCTTTGTGGAGCAGTGGCAGCTTCTCCCGATGGTATTAAGGACTTGGGCTTGCAGGCAGCATTTTCTATCTCTACTGGACCACAGTCTTTGGAACAAGCGCTAAAAAGTACTGCACAAAATCTGGAGGTCGCTGCATTTAATGTGGTACGATGTATGGAATAAGCTGTAGAAATGATGAGGGTATCGATTATAAGGCTGTATACATGGGAGACTCTTTAGTGATCACTTAGATGTTTAAAAATATTCGATATGCATAAGTTCGTAAACATACTCTAGTGTGGGTATTGGCTGGATGAATTAGGGCACGAGTTGCAAATTCGCGCCAGCAAAGGAGCATATTTCACACATCGATAAAAAAATTACAGACTTTGTCTTAGCTTCCTCGTAAAAAACCAATTTATTAAACGGA
>DAOLFJ010000496.1:0-2525 GCA_035326365.1 Saprospiraceae bacterium
ATCAGTTTATGCTTAAAAAACCTTAATCTCAACCTTAATCTCAACCTTAACCTTAATCTTAACCTTAGCCTTAATCTCAACCTTAGCCTTTATCTTAACCTTAAACTCATCAAAATGACTTTTAATAAATATATATATAGATTTTGTTTTCTTATAGCTGCTGTGTCAGTTGTAATCTTCACGCAAAGTTGCGAAAAAGATCTTCCTAGATTTGTGGCTTTCGAGCCTTACACATATGCAGGATTGGATGATGATGGAGGTACCTGGAAACAAGTACACATGTCGAGTGTGGAACAAATCATAATTGATGCACCATCTGATCCGTCATCAGATGCGTACAAAAACGAAATTGCAGCTGCAAAAGCTTCTATCGCTTCGATGACAGCTGATGATGAAGATGCAGTGAAATATTGGGGAAATAACCCTATCATTAGATGGAATGAAATAGCTAGAGAATTGGCAGCAAAGTACAACCTTATACCACCGCCAAATGCGGATGGTACTTATACATTGCCTGATCCAGCCAATCCTGGTAAATTCCCATATTTCCCTTTTGCACATCCACCATATTCCTCTAGAGCTTACGCATATATGAGTGTAGCTCAGTTTGACGCCTTGATTGCTGCTTGGCATTATAAATATAAATTCGGTAGGCCAGCATTGCATAAAACGGATGGTACTGTCAAGCAATCTCTTCCTACTGCAGACCTTCCTTCATATCCATCTGATGGTGCTGTAGTAGCGGCAGTTTCTAGAGAAATATTAGGTGCTTTATTTCCATTAGAGAAGGAATACTTAAAAATAAAATCAGATGAAGCCAAAGAAGCTTTGATCTTGTCTGGATTACACGTTCAAAGCGATATTATAGCTGGAGATTCACTAGGTAGAGGTGTTGCAAAAATTTTATTGCAAAGGGCAGCCGGTGATGGTATGAAGTTTGCCCAAACGCCAAAGCCTATTTCTGATTCTATAAAAAATGCCGCTTTTGTTAGATTCGGATGGCAGTGGACCAATCAAGAGTCTCCAGTCAGACCAGTAGGATTGACACCATTATTTGGTAAGGTGAAAACGTGGAGTGTTACGGATTTGGTTGCAGTGCGGCCACCAGTGCCACCAGCAATTGGATCTGCAGAATTCAATAAAGCAGCGGATGAGTTAAAAAATATTGCGGACAATATCACTACCGAACAAAGAAAGATAGCCAATTGGTGGTCAGATGGTTTTAATACGACTACGCCTCCAGGACATTGGAATAAATTGGCTTCTGATTATTTAGTAAAATACAAATTAAATCCATTAAGATCTGCTAGAACATTGGCTTACATGAATATGGCAGTACAAGACGCTGGAATTAGCTGTTGGGATGCAAAATATTATTACCATTATCCGAGACCAATTGAGGCTATTCCAGGGTTCAAAGGTATCTTAGGTACACCCAATTTTCCAAGTTACACTTCTGGTCATAGTACTTTTTCGGCCGCAGCAGCTGCTGTTTTGGCATATATTTTTCCAGCCGAAAAATCTTTTGTAGATGCATGGGCGCTCGAAGCAGCAGAGTCAAGAATATATGGTGGGATTCATTATCGTTTTGACTCAGAAGCTGGATTGGTGCAAGGAACTCAAGTAGCTGAATATACCATAAATAAAGCTAAAGTCGACGGAGCCAAGTAAGAGAAACTTGGTGTTTTGTTCCACATTAAGTTTCTTTTAATGTTGGCTGAGGCAGCGTTTTACGCTGCCTCTTTCATTTGACACAAAAAAAAACAGCATGTGGATATATTTACACATGCTGTTTTTAAGGTATTTTTTCTCTTTAATTCCATAAGTGAATTTATATCAATCTATCAATAAAGCGAGACGCTTTAGCTAACCCAAGCTAAGCGATGACGCTGAGCTCGTAGTCCTACAATTATCTCATTACTTATCACTCATTATTCATCAATCTTCTTCTTCATGATGCTCTGCAATTAATTTTTGTTGGATATCTGGAGGTACAGGTACGTAATCAGCAAATTTTCTGGTGAACTTTGCTCTACCTTGGGATATAGATCTAAGCGTTGATGAATATTGATACATCTCAGCAATAGGTACTCTGGCCTTGATTTTTTGATAATGACCATCCGAATCCATACCAACTATAATGGCTCTACGAGTTTGAAGATCACCCATAATATCTCCCATGGCAGCATCAGGACAAGTGATCTCTACATCGTAGATAGGTTCTAATATTTGAGGGCCTGCATTTTTGAAAGCCGCCCTGAATGCACCCACTGATGCTAGCATAAATGCCATATCATTTGAGTCAACTGCATGCATTTTTCCATCATATATGCTGACCCTGATATCTTGACAATGCGAACCCGTGAGTGGTCCTTCTTGCATTTTTTGCATGATACCTTTTTTGATGGCACTTGCATATTTGGCATCGATTGTGCCACCGACGATACACCAATAGAATGCAAGTTTTCCGCCCCATTCGAGTGTGTCTATTTCAGTATTTTTAACAGTGAGACCTTCAGGATTGC
>DAOLFJ010000497.1:0-2512 GCA_035326365.1 Saprospiraceae bacterium
ACAAATAAAATGCCTCCATATTGTCCTTAGATTTCTTTTTGGGCTTATCAAGATTGATATCATTATTTGCAATAAATCTTGTAATCAGATCGGTGATGCTTACGCCATGATATTGACAAATGTTGGGCATAAGGGAACGTACAGGATCCATATTGGGCATGGCATTTACATCGAGCACATAGACTGTCCCATCTTGGCTAACTCTAAAATCCGTTCGAGACATTCCTTTCAGACTTATCAGTTTATGCAGTTTTTCGCTTGCTTCCATGAGTTCGTCTATGATGCTTTCAGCAACAGTGGGTGCAAAATCTCTGAACGTAGTCCCAAATGATTGACCAGCGATAAAGATGCGATTTTTGTCTTCAGGTACGATTTCTACAGGCGGCAAAGCGTGGTAATATTTTCCACCTGAAACAGGAATAACCGCCACAGAAAATTCTCTTCCGGGTATGTATGGTTGAATAATAAAATCGTCCACATCAGGGTGAATATTTTCCTTCATCCAACTGCCGTGATTGATATGGATGTCTCGGTGGCAGCTGCCTTTTCTTGGTTTTGAGATGTATAAAGTGTTATCATTTAGTATTTCAGTTCCATACCAAACTTCAGGTGTGGCAAGGTCAAGTTTGGCACAAATATCAGGTAGTAAAGACTTGTCTTGAGCCATTGTAAGTGCATCAAATGACGAAGCAGTATGTTTGATACCATAATGTTGTAGCCATCCAGCCACTTCAACTTGACCAGCATCTTGATAGCCATAACAAAGGTTAAAAACCAGGTCAAAACGACTTAATTTATCAATCATATCACCATTAAATCCTTCGAAATGAACGATCTCTGTGTATATTTCAACAGGTGTTTGTGAGATAAGAAAAGCAAGTGTCTCTAAGTTGACATTTTCTTTCCAAGGTGTCAATTCTGATGTGGTATATAAATATGCGAGCTTCATGAATTTATCGATTTTATGTGGCCCAAAGGTATATTTAAAGCAATCAAAATGCATTTTCTGTGCATTAAGTCTTGGTTAATGTAATGTGATCTTATTGTTACTTCGAAATTTATTGTTAAGCGTAAAAAATATTTTATTCTATACTTCATTTCAATTTCAAAACAAACATTTATCTTCGCTTAATATTCTGACATTATTGTTTAAATACATATTATCATCCATTAATTCAAACATTTATAATGGCAAATTCAAATAAAAGAAATTGGCTTAAAAAAGTAGGAATGGGTATCATTGGCATCACTTTTTTACCTTTCAAAATGATATCTTCGTCGCTAGTCCAAATGACTGAACCTTCAAATACAATTATTCAATCACAAAACAAATTAGAAGCCATGAAACTAGGTGTATTTTCCGTAAGTCTTAATGTAAAAGATCTAACTATATCTAAGGTATTTTATGAAAATCTAGGTTTTACCGTTTTCGCTGGAGACCTAAAGATGAACTATCTTATCATGAAAAATGAAAGTACGATCATAGGTCTTTTCCAAGGTATGTTTGAAAAAAATATATTGACTTTTAATCCAGGATGGGATGAAAATGCTCAAAAACTAGATTCATTTATCGATGTACGTGACATTCAAAAAAATCTCAAAAACAAAGGCATAAAGTTGGAAGTAGAAGCCGACGAAACTACCACTGGTCCTGCGAATATTGTCGTTTTAGATCCAGATGGGAATCCTATTCTTTTTGATCAACATGTGTAGAGATTGGTTTGTGGATTTGTTTGATGCCGCTGAAGCTGCACACGTTTGTGGATTTGTGAATTTGTGGATTTATGGAACTGCTTATGTACGTTGGGCTGCACATAATGTAAAAGTCTATTATTAATGGGTATCTATTTGTCGGTCTCTTAATTGATGCACTGTAGGAATTTTAGCCACACACACCGGTCATAGACCGAAAAATATATTCCGTCAAAGTCTTGTGAGACTGTGACAAACGGGTGATTTGTTTGATGCCGCTGTAGCTGCACACGTTTGATGATTTGCGAAATAGTGGATTTGTGGAACTGCTTGTGTACGTTGGGCTTCTCATAACGTAGAAGTCTATTATTAATGGACATCCAAATTTATTTGGATGATGACAAATTATTGCAATCAGAGATTGCAATGCCAATAAAAGAACTTCTATCTATTCTTTGGTGGATACTTTCTTGGTCCTTTAGGTTTTGTCTTCTTTTGGTCCTGCCTATTACTCCCTTGTTCTTTAGCCAATGCTTCTTTCCCTTTTTTACGCCAAGTATTTGCAGGCATTGGTTTGTCGTCACCTAACAATTGTTTGACAAGGTCTGGTCTATTTAGCTTAGTAAGCCTTGTCCTGATCCAATTTCTAAACTCTGGTTTGTACCAAAAGAAATAATTGTTTTGAGTGATTTTATCTTCTTTAGTTTTGGGTGTTTCTACTGGTTGTAAGGTATAAGGATGTGGGCCAGAATAGTATATCTTCGTGGCTACAGTCATCGGTGTAGGGGTGAAATCTTGGGCTTGTTCTAATCGGAATCCT
>DAOLFJ010000122.1:0-1514 GCA_035326365.1 Saprospiraceae bacterium
ATAGTGCTCTGAGACAAAACATATTTAAAACGTACCAAGGCATTCTGCAGATCAGAAACGAAATTGGACCTACTGCATTGCTTGCAGCGCAAAAAAATCATCAAAATACAGGAGATACTCGGAGGTTGGTTTATAATACATCGGACATTGATTTAGTGGTGATAGGTAATTTTGGTTTGGCCACAAAATCAATCGATCCTAAATTTACGCAAACTGGTAAGTGGTATAATTACTTTTCAGGTGACTCTATTAATGTTGCCAATGTAAGTGCAACCATAACTTTAAAGCCAGGTGAATGGCATATTTATACGACAAAAAGGCTAGCAGAAGGTCAACCCGATGTAGTAGGTATTTATGATAATCCTGTCACCATCACACCTAATCCTTTCAAAGGTTCTGATCTTATAAAAGTAAGATTTGATGCTAAAAAGGCTAGTCCTGGATCAACGAATGGTCTTGTAGGGGCAGACAAAGTTTACATGCATTCTGGCGTTATTCTTTCTTCTGCTTCTAATAATGCACTGACAAATGTGGTAGGTACATTAGCTGATGATGGAATAGGTGAAATGACAAAAGTAGGTGATGATATTTGGGAACTAAATCTTACACCTAACCAGTATTATAATATTGCGCAGGGCAAAGAAATTTTCCAGATGGGCATGTGGTTTAGGAATGAAGACAATACGCAAAAGGGATACGGATTCAGGAATTCAATCATACATTTTGATGTTCAATCTGATTTACCTATAGTCACTATAACGCCAGCTGCTTTTAATGCGGACACTGAAATCACCATTACATTTGATGCGACAAAAGGAAATAGAGAACTGCTAGGTGCTGAAAAAGTTTATATGCATAGTGGTGTGAGTGTATCTGCAACAGCATCTGAAACGACAGCATGGAACAAAGTGGTTGGTAATTGGGGAATGGATGACGGTGTTGGTAGAATGACTAAAGTCGCAGGTGAGGCCAATAAATGGCAAATAAAACTAAGACCAAGAAATTATTATAGCCTAGCTGCAAATGATTTCCCATATTGGATAGCGGCAGTATTTAGAAGTGCTGATGGTAATGTTAAAGGAACGGGAACGCCTGGACCATTTGAAAATGGGTATATCGCAACGAATCAAGATTTCTTTCTAAAAAATGCAGGAACCGTTTCATTGGCCGAACTTGATATTCCTAATTTTGTGTTATATCCGAATCCTAGTACTGGAAATATAAATTTTGAAGGCATAGAAGGTAAGTTTGTTTTTACTGTGTATAACACCAATGGTCAACAAGTGACGAGCCACGTTCTGAATGGTAAAACAACATTGTCTTTAGATCAATTATTTACAGGAATGTATATTTACACCATACAGCAAGAAGAGAAAATAAAAACTGGGAAGTTGATAATCGATTAATGATTTTTTCTAACAAAAAAGGCTTGCAAGTTAATGGTTTGCAAGCCTTTTTTATATTTTACATTTTACCGTGATCCTTAAGGATTTTAATTATTTCTACTTCGGTAA
>DAOLFJ010000122.1:1614-12638 GCA_035326365.1 Saprospiraceae bacterium
GATTCGAACATCTTTTATATATTGATCAAACTCTAGTTTTGCTGAGGTGTCCATATTGTCGTATTTTAATTGTTTATCTACATTATTAAGCCCTTTAGCAGAATAGCTGTCGGGAAGTTCTGTATATTTTAAAAAATAAATCCATTCATCCAAAGGTTCTAAAGCAAGTTTATTAAAATTATTTACTTTGATTAAAATTATTTCAGGAAATATTTCGGAAGGATATTTCTTTCCAAATTTTTGTTTTTGGAATTCTCCAAGTTCTAATAATTCACCATTATTAATCCCATTAAAATTCATGATTCCTTTATAGAGATAATCATCTCCTAGACCAAGATCAAAATATAAAATGTTGATCGAATAGACTTTTTTAACTTGATCATAAGGATTTCCTACTGTCATATATTCAGTTATCACTTTTGATATACCGTAAAGTATCCTTTGGAAATAATCTGACTCCTCATAAAATTGGATTTCGATAATGATAAGCTCACCTTTCTTATTCTCACAAAGCATATCTACTTGATTATGCTTATCACTTTCATTTTCTTTATTGCCTTCAGATTCCAACATGTTTTTAATTCGGATATCATCTTTGAGTAATTCAGATAAAAAACCTTCAAGAATAGAAAAGTTTGCCTTTTGTCTTAAAAGCTTTTTAGATGCCCAATCAAAACTTACGAGTGTCCTTTTACCCATATATCATTTCTAAACAACAAACTTAGGGAAATAATTCAATAAAATGTCTGATTTGTACTTTTTGATTTCAATATTATGGCTATTTTAGCTAAATCAATATCAGCCTTCCCTAAATCCTTTTAGAGACATCTGTGCAAAATAGGGATGATCGGGATTCACTATCAGTTCTTGTCTTTGTGGGTGAATAATGACATCCATATCTTCCAATGGTATAGCACCCAATAATGGTTCACTATTTCCGGGAAGTACCATGGCATCCACATTGCATCTTCTATTTTTAAATCTTATTTCTATAGGGCCAACGACATCATACTCACGATTACTGCCATCAGCAAGCATTCCTTTTCGTTTTTCAACCACAGGAAGTTGTAATTGCTCTTGAATTTCTTCGTTGATACGTAGGTTGTAAGCGCCTGTGTCAACTAACATTGTGACTGTCATTCGCTTGACTTCATCTTGATCTAGTAAGTTTCTTCTTACCATCTCTAGGTCGCCACCATTTATTATTTCTACTTCGGCATGTACTAAGCCCATAGCAATGTTATTTTTTTATAGTAAACGTTACAAAATCGAATATAGTTCTTTGTTACTATTGTTTTACTTCTCAAAAAAACCAACACTACCACCGACCCAATCTTTGTCTTTATTGTATTTGACGCCTATCATTTTCCCTTTTGAAAGTCTAACTAAATTGGTTACCACAAAAGCTTTTGGAGCGTCTTTGGGCCACATCATCAGCATTCTTATTTCTGCTTTTACAGGTTCGTTTGGTGATTTTATGATGGGTTCATACTTTACCTTTTTTTGTAGGATAAAGTTAGTTTTGTCTTCTATTTTATCAATATCTTTCTTGGTAACATCGATGATCACACCTGCACCCGCAAATGAAAATAAAGGCTTCAAAACATAGTTTTCTAGATCTTGTGGTAGTGACTCTAATTCATGCAAAAAGTATGTATCAGGTACGTATTTGTTTTTTAGATAAGGCAACATGTATTTGCTTATCCTGTAGAACCAGTTTGGATGACCTATCCACTCTACATCCAGATTATCTGTAAACTTGAATGCAATATCTAAGTCTGGTCGCTGGTCCAATTCGTCAAATATGACCCTATTGTAAATCTTAAGAATACGAACCAACTCTCCCGAGTCATCTTTATAAAATAATTGATCTCCTTCTTTGATGACATCTGTGATACAGACTACAGGTATGCCCAACTCCACAGATGTACTAAGCATATCTATGTAAGTGGTCTGTTTTTCTGGCTCGATCTCTAGTAATATTACATGCTTAGGCTCAGTATCTCCTACAATGATGTCACCCATCATTTTTTTGTACTGATCTACCGTGATATCATTAAAAAAACAGGTTAGATTTTCTGGTATTTCAAAATGGTTTTTAAATGCTTCAGATACCATATACTGGAAGAAATAAACAGATGGAAATCCTTGTATTTCAATCAGCATCGGTATAGGATCGCCATTGTCATCTAAACAAACTCCGAAATCCATCTGAAGAAAAGTGGTATGTTCATCTTCATTAGGCACGATGAGACTTTCATCATACAAGGCTCCTTGGGTAAATGATTTAATATCTGGGCGCAATACCACTTCATTAATTAAATCGCAAGCTTCGAGAAGTCTTTCCTTCAGAATTCTAGGTATAAAAAGCGGTGTTTCTGCTACTCTGAAAAGCGGCTTTTTGTTGTATTGAGCTGTTAGCCCATCAAGAAATGCCTGATACTTTTCTTGGGTAAAGTTTTGGTTATATTGCGCTCTTATGGATGGTATCATACTAGGATGGCATTATTTTCAAAGATGGAATCTAGTGCATTTTCGATAAACAAAGGTAAAATCGTATCGTGGGTCAATTCTATTTTGTCTGGATCATCGATATGTTCCATCATAGCATCGTATTTTGCTTGACCGAAATTCTCAATTACTTTATCCCTGATTTCTTGTTTTTCAAAATGTATCTTCATACCCACAGGGTCAGCTTCAGGGTGAAATTGTGTACCTACGAACTCATTTGAAAATCTTACAGCCATGATTGCTCTTTCGTAGTCGACATGATCTCTGATTTTTTCCATCGCTAGAATCCTAGCACCATGATGGTTGAATACATCTAAATCTGGTTGTATTAATTGGAAATCGCGACTATCTACAGCATACAATGGATCTGGTAAATTTGCGAATATAGGATCTGATTCACCATATTTAGTCATATGTACAGGCATTACACCAAATGATGTTGATTTTCTTGGCGCAAGTGTACCTAGTTCAAAATAATGGCAAGCCATCTGAAAAGAATGACATATAAAAAACATGTATTTTTTCTCATATTGGTTGTTTTGGTTGTATTGCCACAAATCTCCTACTAAATTGTACCAAGCTTTGTCCCACACACCGTCACCTTCCATCGGGTTACCTGGTCCTCCACTTGATATGTAAACATCATATTCAAGACCTGGGATTTCGTTTTTACTTCTTACATCAAACTCATCAATATCAAATGCGCTGCTGTACATGGTGGCTATATCTCTGATACAACGCATGCCTTGGTTAGGTCTGCCTTCGTTCATATCAAGAATGGCCATTCTTAACTTTTGCTCCATGGGTTGACTTTCTTAATTATCCTATTCAAATATTGGCTAAATGTCTTATTATTTAGTCGGTTTTTTAGCTCTTGGTGCTTTTGGAGCTGCAAATATATCACTAATAAACGTTCCCCAAGTTAAATTTGTCTGATTTGCTTTATGATTTTGTGCTTTTTCTATGGCCATTAAGGCTGCATTTTCTACAATCCAATCAAAATTAGCTTGACCTACAGAGTTGATATCAGCGTCCGGTGCTGGGTTGCAGAAGTCTATTGCGATAGGAATTCCGTCCCTCACTGCAAATTCAACCGTATTAAAGTCATATCCAAGTGCATTACACAATGTCTTGGTATATTTCTCAACGGTTGCCAATAACTTTTTGTCTGTCGTAGGATTATCAACTACATATCTTAAGTGATGTGGGTTTCTAGGTTCATAAGGCATGATATGGACTCTGTCGCCTGCTAGGTAATAACATCTGAAGTAATGGTCAAAAACGATCTCTTCTTGCAAAAGCATAACCAATTGGTCTGTTTCTGCGTGTTTCTCCCAAAGATCTTCTGGGCTTGTTACTTTGTACACACTTTTCCATCCACCACCTGAGTGAGGCTTCATGTAAGCTGGAAATTTGATATAATCGAAAATTCTTTCCCAATCAGTTGGGTATTTTAGGTTTCTGAATGATTTTTCAGAAGTATCATCAGGTCTATTGTGGGAAGGTAATAGTACAGTATTTGGTACAGGAACATTTACTTTTTTTGAAAGACAGTTATTAAAGAACTTCTCGTCCGCACTCCACCAAAATGGGTTATTAACAACTGCTGTACCTGTCAGCGCAGCGTTTTTTAGGTATGCGCGGTAGAAAGGAACATCTTGGGATATCCTATCTATAATAACAGCGTATTCAGTCGGGTCCGCTTGCTCTACGACATCTATTTGGACTGCTTCGGCTATGATTCCTTTTACTTTTTTGGAATTGACTCTGTCGATAAACGCTTGTGGAAACGTATCTTCCTTACCAAATAAGATTCCTATCTTCTTCATGACAAATGATTTTATTTAATGGTTATCTAATATATTTATTTAAGATCGATTGCAAATATTGAATAATGGTTTGAATTATCCTATATTTAAGGAAGCATTTTTTAATTTATTTTTTTACTTATTAACCATTATTATAATATGTGTTTTATTCCAAATGCAGAATTTAAAATTATATTCGGTATATTTAAGTTTTAAGGGGTATTATGATAATGTGTTTTGTGATATCAGTTTTTGCAGAATATTATTTTATTGATGTTTTTTTGATGAAGATGACTGTAAAAATAGTTTAAATCTAAGGTTTTGACCTATATAAATAACTACCTTGCGATAAGCAAAGTGATGATTACTTTTCTTGAATATTAACGCAAATAATAAATTTAGAAAAACATCAGCCCGTGATAATTTTCTAAACTCAGAACACATTATTAAGATATAATAATGCTGAGAACTTGATTTATAATAAAATTGCTTTTAAAATTTGGACTCTAGTAAGTAAGGCAACATTGCTCTCCACGTAGGCCAATCATGTTTGATATCATATCCCCATATATCTAGATGATGGTTGATGTGACGGTGATGAAGCAATCCTGAAATGTATCTTGACCCATCAGGATCTTCGTAATCCCCTGAACCGGCGAGAATATGGATATGTTTTGAGTTTCTGATTTGATCAAGATGCCATTGGTCTTGAAGATCTTTAAGGTAATGAAGAGGGCTATTCCAATAACAATCGTCATCCCAATAACTCTTTGAGTAAGCCCCAAGATCATATAGGCCTGACATTGCTATACATCCATTGATTGCTGTGGGATTTTTAAAAAATAAATTGGCAGCATGAAGTGCCCCAAATGATGCACCGCATGTAATGATGGGTGTTTCTTGGCTCGTTCTACCTTTGATATAAGGTACCACTTCATTGTAAACGTATTCGTTAAATTGTTTGTGCCGCACTACTTTCTGGCGACCATCTATTTTGTTATTCAACCAGCTTTCGCTATTAATAGAATTGATAGAATAGACTTTGACTTTTCCTTGGTCAATGTATTTTGAGATGGCGTCAATTAATAAAAAACGTTCATATTCTAGGTAATCAGCAGCAGCTGTTGGTAATAATAATAGGGCAAAACCATGATGACCGTATTCTACTATTTCCATGTTTTTATTGAGCGAAGGGCTGTACCACTCTTGAATATGTCTGTGCATAACTTAAATTTTTGTGCAAGAAAAGAATTATTTTTAAATTGTACTATAAATCCAAGATAAAATATATGACTGTGATGATAAAATATGAGTTTGGTTAAATTTTTTGATTATGAACGAGATTTGGTATTATCTTCTATCAATATTTAAATATCTAATAAGAATGACCTATATTTGCATCTAAATTTTAACACTTCAATATGATGGATGCTCAAACACTTAGGTTGAGAAATAATTTTATCTTACTCAAAAATGGGGGTAAAGATTTTGATACTATTGTAGAGGAAATGGAAGGTGTTAGCATCAAGAATTTAAAGGCTTGGAATAAAAGTTATAATGAAGAGATTAGGTAATATCAATAAATTTCTTGAAGAAAAAGAAAAGGAAGGCAAAAAGTATCTTAGATCAGTTTTTTGCTAAAAAATATAACTATGATATTGGTTACAAAAGATTTTTCTAAAATTCCATCTATAGCAAGAGGTTACTTTATACTAAAAAAAATCCCAAACCTAGGCACCCAACACTACACATTTTTACAATACACGATATAATTTTCGCCAAACCTATCAGTGGAATTTGTAAGCGCTTTTCTTTGACATCTTATCCAATCTATTTATTTACGGTAAAAAAATAATTTTGTACAATATACCATAATATGGTATATTTGTAAAATAATTTAAAAAAATGGGTAAAAATACATCTGTTATCTTAGGTGAATATTATGAAGATCTAATCAAAAAGGAAATGAGTATTGGTACTTATGCATCTGCGTCAGAAATGATCAGGGAAGGTTTAAGGCTTTTGGATGAGCGAAAGCAAAAAATACAAGCCATTAATAATGCTTTGGAAGCTGGTGAAAAAAGTGGTAAGCCACTATCTTATGACCATGATGCATTTCTAAAAAAAATGGCTGACAAGCATAAACAAAATGTATAAAATTCTCATTCTCCCGGAAGCCTATCGAGATATGGAAGAAATATTTGATTACACTTTTGAGAATTGGTCATACAATCAGGCCGTAAAATATGTAGCGCTTATTGATGATTGTATAAATGATATTGCATAAGAAAAACTAATAGGAAAAAATTATATACATTCCGATAGAGACTATAAAATATTTAAAACTGGTAAGCACATCATTTTTTACCGATTTCAAGAAAAAACTTGTATTGTAGTGAGAATCCTCCATGAAAAAATGGATTTTGATAATATTTTGTGATAAGCCATTATTGATTTTAGCAAAATCTGATATTAAATAATCACTTCAGTGACATTATATTGAAATAGACTTCCATTATTTTATCATTTTTTGAGCAATAAACACGGTGATAATCACTTCATTTTCAAATTAATAAAACACAAGAGTATATTTTCGTTTGTAACTAATACATTTTAGACCTTAATCTATTTTTACATGTAGCGTAATTTCCCTTCTTGAAATTTCTTATTGTCAATGATTATTTCTGTAGGCATCAATGTTTTGTGTTTAATATTTTGAAAAATTTCTAAATTACTTCTAATCATTATTGTCAATTTTATGACTTAGTTTTGTAAGGCATTTATCAAAAAAAGCATCTACTTGAAAGCAATTGGGATCTAGTTGCATAGCTCTTCTGAAACACTTTATTGCGTCTTTATAATTTTCATGTTCATATAAATAAATACCTTTATTTCTGAACGCATAAGCTTCAAATGGGAAATCTAACAGACATTTGTCAAAATCTTCAAGTCCAATATTTTCTAATTTGCCCAAATACTTTGCTAATATCAAGTTTGATTTTGCGTATGATTTGAAGGATTCTGAACCACATAAATATGTAAAAATAGCAATTGCATTAGTATAGTTACCTTCTGAAAGTGATAAATATGCTTTATTTGCCAAAATAGTATCATCTTTCGAACCTGAATCAAAGGCTTCCAAAATGAGTTGCTTACCATTTTCATTTCCTTTGATAAGCAATATACTACCAAATTGACTTTTTTCTAAAGGTGAAATATCGTTCTTATGAAGGGATAAAGAATATATTTCATAAGCTTTTGACGGTGAATTAGAATAACATAAAGAAATTAAGTAAGCATGAAAAAAATAGAAATCAGTAAATCCGTTTTCATATATCGGTTTCATCAATTTTGTCGCTACTTCAAAATCTTGACTATAATATTTATACAAAGCATTATTAACTTCTATTGACCCAAAATTTTTAAAAATATTGTGGTACAAGTTTGCCCCATCAGAGAATTGATAGTAAGGATGGGCAAAGTGAATATGATATTGAAACATCAAAACTAAATGAATAATTGTATTCATTAAAAATCCTACACTTAGTAATTTTAAGAAGCCATGAATATCTGAGTAAACAGCAGTAAAGAAAAGAAAAACACAAATAAATAGGGAGAATAATGGTCCCCATAAATCAATAATAAAAATTTTCCATTTTGCTATATTTTGCTCTTCACACATTTGTGCAAAGCCACTTACAAACAATGAATCATAACTTATTTTAAAATTCAATCTATTCACATTAAATTCCAAAAATTTATTTGACTTTTCTCTATTCCAAACACAAATTAGAACTGATTTTTTTGAAAATAATAACATGGGAATAGCATGTCCTATTTCATGTATAAGCACGCTCAATGGCCACAAGATTAATGTGCCCACCAAAATTGAGATCATGAAAATTGCAACTGGAATGATTGACATTATCACCAAAAAGAAATTTTAATACTTAAACTTTATGTCAAGAAACATTTTTTCGGATTATCAAACCAAAATATATAAAAGAATTCCAATTACAAGAGTTTAAAATCCTTGTCAAGTTCGTTAATTAATACATAAGAATGTTTCAATATTTTTAAATCAAATTGTTGTCCAGCCTGATAACTATTAATAATCCTAGGATCAATATTTCTAACTAATTTTTTTACACTTGGGGAAGTAAGAATAATTGCATGAACATTATGTCTATTTGAGCTTATCACTTCTTTAACCGTAAAGACTTCTGAAATAATCTCCCTATCTATTATGTCTTTATTAAGTTTAGTGATTTTGAGATCTGCAAAAACAGCCCATACAAATCCCGTTACCATAGTCCCAATAAGAATGAACCACCATAAAAATCCAAGAGACTGAATCAGATTAAGAGATTTATCTACTGAATCACTAATTCTACCTGATCTAGGCAAAAATGAAACTGGAATTATTGAAATCAAAATAAAAAAACCAATTATCAAAAAGGCATATAAATAAAACTTGTTTTTATTCTTTTCAAGTAAATTAATTACTGCCTCGAGCTGAGAACTTGTAAACTTCTCTCTTTCCATTTTTTAGTTTTTAATTTTTATTAATTATAATCAATCCCTTACAACAAACTCTTAAACCTAGGTCTCCTTGGTGTCACATTGCCCAATCGCTCTATTTTGGCCTTCTCGTAATCACTGAAGTTACCTTCGAAAAACACAACTTGCGAATCATCTTCGAAGGCTAGGATATGGGTTGCCAATCTATCTATAAACCATCTATCATGCGAAATCACCATGACACATCCTGCAAAACTATCTATCGCTTCTTCTAGTGCACGGAGTGTGTTGACATCGATATCATTGGTAGGTTCATCGAGTAGAAGGACGTTGCCGCCTTCTTTGAGTGTCATGGCTAGGTGGACTCTATTGCGCTCACCACCTGACAAGACACCGACTTTTTTCTGTTGATCGGAGCCAGCAATGTTGAATTTGCTTAAGTACGCTCTCACATTGACTTGGGTTTTGCCTACCATGATGAGTTCTAGGCCTTTGCCTACAGCTTCCATCACCGTAAGGTCAGGTTTGAGATCTGCGTGCGACTGATCTACATAACTAAGATGGACAGTGTCTCCTATGGTGATGCTGCCACTATCAGGTTGTTCATTGCCCATGATCATACGGAAAAGCGTGGATTTACCTACACCATTGGGTCCGATGATACCTACGATGGCATTTTTCGGTATAGAAACACTAAAATTATCTATCAATACACGCTGCCCATACGCTTTGGATACACCATTGATTTCTATCACTTTATCTCCTAAACGATCTCCCGGCGGGATGAAGAGTTCGAGCTTGGCTTCTTTTTCTCTTGTCTCTTCATTCTGCAATTTGTCATATGCGCTAAGACGTGCTTTCCCTTTTGCCTGACGACCTTTGGCACCCATGCGCACCCATTCGAGTTCTCGTTCGAGGGTTTTGCGACGTTTAGATTCTGTTTTTTCTTCCATGGCTAGTCTATTGGCTTTTTGCTCTAACCAAGAAGAATAGTTGCCTTCCCATGGAATACCTTCCCCACGATCTAGCTCCAATATCCATCCTGCGACATTATCCAAGAAGTATCTATCGTGCGTGACAGCAATGACCGTACCAGGGAAACTCTTGAGATATTGCTCTAGCCAATGCACTGACTCTGCATCGAGGTGGTTTGTAGGTTCGTCGAGTAGTAGGATATCGGGTTGACTTAATAATAATCTACAGAGTGCAACCCTACGTTTTTCTCCACCAGAACACACGCTGATCGCTGTATCACCTTCAGGGCAACGGAGAGACTCCATCGCTGTCTCTAGTTTATGGTCCAGATTCCAAGCGTCGTAATGGTCCATTTTTTCCATGAGTTCGCCTTGGACTTCGATGGCCTTCATCATTTCATCATCATCGAGTGGTTCACATAGTTTATTGTTGACATCTTCGTATGCTTTGATGACATCCACGATGTGTTGTACACCTTCGCCGACGATTTCTTTGACCGTTTTGGTTTCGTCTAGATTTGGTTCTTGCTCGAGATAGCCGATTTTATAATCTCTGTCAAAAGTCACTTTTCCTTGAAAGTTGGTGTCTATACCCGCAATGATTTTGAGCAAAGATGATTTACCAGAACCATTGAGACCGAGCACGCCGATTTTGGCTCCATAATAGAATGAAAGCCATATATTTTTTAGGACTGTTTTTTGTGGTGGGAAGGTCTTGGTGACGCCTTCCATTGCAAATATGATTTTATTGTCTGCCATTTTGTTGAGTTTGAATTTTTGTGATGGCAAAGATAGGAAAGAAAGATGAATGTATGATTATGGAAGGTGGTTTAAAATGTTACAGGTTTAATTGCTTGATTTGCTGAATTGCTTGTGGAGGGTAGCTTCGCATTATATAGTGGTGTATTTTTTGAGTTTTAAGGTGATGTGGTTTAAAGACTTTCGCTCATCAGACAAATTAGTTGCTGATTTGTGGATTTGCTTGATGCCGCTAAAGCTGCACTCATTTGCTTTTGCGGTGGCAGGTTCGCATTATTTTGAGTTCAGTGTTAATGGGTTTTTAAATTCATTTGGACGTTTGGTGCTTGTAAATACAGGAAGGATTCCAATATATGTCTTCCAAACAAGTTGGCAAGTCCAATAGGGGAAGGTGCTTAGGAAGAAAGCTTTGGGTAGATTCAGGCAGGATGCCTGAGGATATTGTATTGTA
>DAOLFJ010000498.1:0-2497 GCA_035326365.1 Saprospiraceae bacterium
TATTTACAACTGTGGTATCTTTAACTTCTGATTGATTATCTGATCCACCGTCTTTTTTGGTTTGGTTTTGACAAGAGAGAAAAGCAATGGATAAACTGACGATTGCAAGAAATATGAATGGTTTGATCATAATGATTTTGTTTAAAATTTTGGCAACTGTTTACTTTACATACAGTTAAGTTATGAGTATGTAAATATCGATGCAAAGATAACAAAAATTCAAGTTTGCTAAAAATATTTACAAAGAGCCATTAGTCTTCTATGAAGAAGACATTTCAACTTAGAGTATGTTTAACCCAAATAAGTCATTAATTAATCTCATTGTTTAGTTCACTAAACTCTTTATTTTTTTTATCGTCAAAACCCTAACCTATTGATTAGCAAATAAGAAATTTTTTAAACATACTCTTAATGCCAAAAGCCACTCTATATATTTCCCCTAAGCACAATTTCTTTATAGGCACCATTCCACAAATCTAGGCGCCTTTTTAATGATTCAATGGTGGCATTTTCTGCTTCTTGCCAATAATCATCATTTTGACCGCACAAGTTTTCAGTCATTTGTAAAGCAAGGTGGCTGTGATGATCTCCATCTACTTCGATATGTCTATCGAGATAATATTTAAATATAGAAATGCTCTCGGGAAAATTCTGATGGATATCATTTACAATCGAAATAAACATACCCGGAATCAAATCTTCTCTTCCAAAAGTAAAAATAGCTGATTGCAAATAGTCTTTTTGACTGTTTATAATATCAAAAGTGAAATTCACAAAATTTTGAGCTTCTACAGGCGTTTCTGCACGTTTAAATGAAGTGTCCAAGTCATTCGTTTCTTTGAGTGCTTCAATAAATTTGTGGATTTGTGCCGTATCTGCGTTACATTGTTGCATTGCATCGAGATATAATTCAAAATGACTTTTCCTGTTGCCTTCTAAGTCAACATCAGATTCTTCACCAACTACTATTTCATTAATCAAATATCTTGTGTCTGCCGAACCTTTGGGAAACCATGGTATACTGGTACAAGTTAAATTATTTTGCAATGCCTTAAGTAAAGACATAAAATCCCAAACAGCATATACGTGATATTTCATGAATATCTTTAAATCTTCTACATCCTTTATGGCTGCATAGACTTTGTGGTTTATAATTTCTTGTCTTAATGGCTCTATTGTACTTTTTATCCTATCTATTTGGGCGGTCATTTTTAATTATTTTACTTTTATTAATTAGGTGCGAATAAATCTATCAGAAAGGCAAATTAAGCTAAAGTAAGCTTACTTGTCGATCAGAAAATCCGTTTTCAAACAGTCCATTAAAGTTTATTGTTCATTACAATTGTTATTAAATTGTCATAAAAAAAGTAGTACAATATTATTACTTTAATTGTATCCATACCAACTAATTTGCGATTTTCTATAGCATTATATGGAACCAATTTTGCCATTTCATTGTGAATTTATATTCCTAATGAATAGAAAGTATTTTCATTTTAAAACTAATGCACACATATTTTCTCATTTATTCTACATTATATTAATAATATAACTACCTTTTTGTAGTATTAATATTACATAACAAACAAATTAAAATTTCATGAAAAATCATTCATTATTTTCTATTCTTTTAGTGGCAACTCTGTTTGTAGGTTTCAATTCAAGTTGTTCTAAAGACGATGAAGATACTAGCGATGCTTGTTCATCTTTTCCTGTATTAGCCGGGGATATGACAGTAAATGGTGCAAAACAAAGATTATCTATTGCACAATTTATTGTAACAAGCAATTTTTATAATTTTCAGCTTGCAAGTGTTTCTGATGATTGTAACGAACAAAAAGCAATTAATTTCAGTATCCAACTAGCTGATGGAGCAAAATTAAATGGAACGTATACAATTAAAGATTTTTTTAGTGCTGATATAAATAATGCTTCCGGAAGTATTTTAAGTCAAAAAGTATCACCAATATCTCAAAGTTCAGTGGACCTTGCTTCTGGTACAATTAAAGTAACAGAATTGGGAATTAAAAAATACACCATTGATGTGAATGCAACTGATGTTCTAGGTGAGAAAATTATTTTAAGTCTGACTCATCAGTTTTAATAAAGTCTTATCTTTATAGTCAAAAGCCCAGCAAAATCGAAGTTTTACTGGGCTTTTTTTACGCGCACTTATACATACTGTGAAATACAATTGCTATTTCCTTAAAATTGAGTAAGTTTGAAAGTAACTTAAGTTTTAACAACATCCACCACCTGGTGTACAAGATGATGGTTTCTCCATTTTCTCTGCATATACCGTAATGCTTCGTATAGAAGTCTCTGTATCAAGATATTGTTTCACTTCGTCTTCGGTCAAATAACCTGATAAAATATCTTCGGGAATGATGATTGGTTTATTCTTTTGTACGATAATATTCTGAAAACCAACTTCCTGTATATAACCTAAGTATTCATCCATATGGATTGCACCTGCAACACATCCAGCATACATTTC
>DAOLFJ010000499.1:0-2492 GCA_035326365.1 Saprospiraceae bacterium
AATGGTGAACTAGGTACTTGTTCTTGGGATGAATGGAAGACATTAAATGAAGAAATGATCACCATCATCAGAGCGAATGGTGGCAAAGGTATTCCACTCGTAGCAGGTTTTAACTGGGCTTACGACCTTACCGAAATAGCCAATAATCCCATCAATGCTGCAGGAATCGCATATGTATCTCATCCATACCCAATGAAAAGAGAAAAGCCATGGGAAGAAAAATGGACTCAAGATTGGGGCTTTGTCAAGGATAAATATCCATTGATATTGACTGAAATAGGTTTTTGTGGTCCAGAAGATCCTGGCGCGCACATACCCGTGATCAGTGACGAATCTTATGGCGACGCCATCACTAAATATTGCGATCAAAAAGATATTTCTTGGGTCGTATGGGTATTTGATCCTATGTGGGCACCAGCATTATACACCGATTGGAATTTTACACCTACTAGACATGGCGTGTATTTCAAAAAAGCACTGAATGATAGGAAAGGGAAGTAGGGTAAAATTTATGGGCTAATTTTCACGAATTTCACGAATTCACACACTTATTGAAAATAAGAATTTTAACTTTGGCAGAGTTTTTTTAGTCGTGAAAATATTAAGTAGGCTTTAGATAGGGTAAAGTAAAAGCTCTAAGTACATTTTGATAATCCAAAATTCAATAAACCAAATGAAGTTAATATCCACCATCCTAGCCATGTTTATATGTAGCCATATTTTTGCTGCATTGACGGTAGAAAAGTTGTATTCGGACCATGCTGTTTTGCAAAGAAACAAACCAATCGTCATTCGCGGTACAGCAGATGCAGGGAGCATGGTTTCTCTCCAGTTTGATAAATTCAATACCACTACTTTGCCTAATATTTCAGGCCAATGGATAGCCACATTTCCAGCGATGGCAGTAGGTGGTCCTTACCAACTGACCATAACACAAGGTAGTCAAAAGATAGTAGTTTCTGATATTTTGATGGGTGATGTGTGGCTTTGTTCGGGGCAGTCAAATATGGAGTGGCCTGTCTCAAAATCTGCTCATTATTCCGAAGAGATCAAAGATGCAGCCTACCCACAGATCAGACAGTTTTACGTCGCACATAATGTAAATATCACGCCTATAGCTACACTTCCTGACGAAAATTGGGTCAAAGCTAGCAGTAGTGCTGTAGGAGATTTCACAGCTGTTGGTTTCTTTTTTGCTAGAAAAGTCTATCAAGAAACTGGCGTGCCTATTGGTTTGATTCACAGTTCTTGGGGCGGCTCGCAAGTGGAGAGTTGGATCAGTAAAGATGCCATGTTGGAATCAGATGTGCTGCGTGATTATGGACAGAAAATGCCGGCTACTTGGGCAGGATTAGACAGTATGTTGGAGTACAGAAATAAAAAATACATCTTAGGTGATGGAATGAAAAAAGTGACCTTAGATGATGAAAAAAAGTATATAAAACCTGATTATGACTTCACATCTTGGATCTCGGCAGACCCGATGTGGCAGTGGGATTGGAAAGGCGTATGGGCTTGGCGTGGCAATGGATACATGGCCAAAAAAATAAGTCTAACAGAGACATTTGTTGATAAAATCACGACATTGGGTTTAGCAGAATGTTACAGCCACAATGATATTTACATCAACGGAAAACGCATTTTTTCAGGCATTCTCAAAGGAAAAAGACAAATCATCGTACCAGCTAATACATGGCAAAATGGTGAGAATACTATCATGATTAAAATGAATCAAGTCATTGAGCCTGAATGGTTTGGATTAGGATTAATGGGTGCAGGAGATGATCTTTATGTTCAGTCAGGAGATATCAAAGTATCTCTAAATGATAATAAATGGAAACTGATGCCGTCCTTTGCAGAGCCACATACTTATGCACGTCTGAGCAATAATGCAGGTACCATCATTTACAATGCCATGATAGCGCCCATTATTCATTATCCTATCAAAGGAGTACTGTGGTATCAAGGAGAATCTAATGCAGGTAGAGCGTATGAGTATAGAAAATCATTCCCATTGATGATTAATGATTGGCGTAAAAAGTGGAAGGATGATTTCCCATTTTATTTTGTGCAATTATCGTCTTATGGTGCCAATCAAAATAGCAATGAAGGCAGCTATTGGGCAGAACTCCGTGAAGCGCAGACCATGACACTTTCTCTACCCAAAACAGGGATGGCTGTTAGTACTGATATCGGTGATGCCAAAGATATTCACCCGATTAACAAACAAGATGTAGGACTAAGACTAGCAAGGATAGCACTCAAAAATGATTACGGCAAATCTGTAGAAATCAGTGGACCGAATTATGTTAGTGCAAAATACCAAGGTAACAAAGCCATCATCACTTTTGCAAATGTAGCCAATGGATTAAAAACAAAAGACAAATATGAGAATATTCATTGATGATATTAAACGAGCGAATATGAATGAAACTCGAACAGGCCAAGACGATAATTATCTCGATGAGATTGGACTGTTTTTACCGTGGCAA
>DAOLFJ010000123.1:0-12577 GCA_035326365.1 Saprospiraceae bacterium
TGTAATAATTTAATGACTTTATTTGTGTTGCGCAGTTCGGTTAGCGCGTCACGCAAAGGTTATAAAGAGCGCAGGTTCGGTTCATGTCATCCCTTTGGGATTGAATGAATGTTTTTATAATTACATTTCTGTAATCTCCTCATCCCTTCGGAATTTGATTATCTATAACAATTTGGGTCAAAAAGATATAGATACCCAAAATTGTGGAACATATATTGATGTAGTCACATCAATAATCCTACGCTATTCGGAAAATGCTACCTAATATTGTTTTTATTCATCCAAGCTGCAAAAGCATTTGCATTCTTTACATGATCTGCATAAGTAACTGCAAATGCATGAATACCACTATTATCTGCTTTGGCACAGAAAAACATATACTCATGATCTTCAGCATTTATTACGGCTTCAAGACTTGCTAAGGATGGCATACAAATAGGTCCCGGCGGTAAACCATTGTACATGTATGTATTGTAAGGTGAATCATATTCTAAATGTGAGTATAAAACTCTTTTAAGGTCGAATTCTCCTACAGCATATACAACTGTCGGGTCGGCTTGTAGTTTTTCACCGACTTTTAATCTATTGAGATAAACACCTGCAATAGTTGGCCTTTCTGGGTCGTAATTACTTTCTTTCTCTACAATGGAAGCTAGGATATAGGCATCAGTTTTAGAAAGATTCCATTTTTTTAATTTTTCTACCCTTTCATCAGTCCAAAATCTGTCATATTCTTTAGCCATCCTTGTCACAAATTTTTCAGGAGTAGTTGTCCAGAACATTTCATAGGTGTTTGGAATAAATAGTGTCAAAAAATTATCTTGATTAAGATTGTACTCAGATGGCGTCTCTGGTTTCAGAAAATGCGTCAGAAAACCTAAAGAATCTGTTTCAAAGTATCTAGATGCTTTACCAGCAAGATCACTGATCTTTCTAATATTATTGATGACGACTTGTGACGGTGTCTGGTTTCCTGATCTTAATGTAGTAATCAAATCTTTATTGGACCAACCATTTTGAAGTTTATACCGGCCACCAGGTACTTTATCCTTTTTATAACCTAATATGGTCGCAACGCGATCAAAAGAATTAATATCAATTAAGTAATTATTCTGTAAAAATATATTTTTTACATCTTCAAAAGAAGCATCTGTAGGTATTTCAATAAAGGCGGTTTTGTCTTGTAATTTGATATTTACATTCCATAAAGCTCTACCTACAAAAAAATACCCCAGTAAAGCAAGAATAGCTGAAACAGCAAGAAGTATTATTACTATTTTTTTTGACATATTTGATAAATGCGTATTGTATTAATATTGTTCATCTGAATTAGGAAAATCGCCTGATTTAACATCGTCTATGTATTGCTCCACCGCGACTTTGATGGTATCATATAAGTTCAAATACCTTCTTAGGAACCTTGGGTTAAAGTCTTTAGTAAGTCCAAGGACGTCATGAACCACTAAAACCTGTCCGTCCGTACCGTTACCTGCTCCTATGCCTATTACGGGTATGTGCAATGCTTCTGATACAAGCTTGCCTAAACTTGCTGGGATTTTTTCTAATACTAAGGCAAAACAACCTGCTTCTTGCAGCAATTTCGCATCACTAATTAGTTTCTGGGCCTCTGCTTCTTCTTTGGCTCTTACAGAATAAGTTCCGAATTTATAGATACTTTGTGGAGTTAACCCTAAATGTCCCATGACTGGCACACCTGCAGATAAAATCCTTCTTACAGACTCTTCTATTTCCGAACCACCTTCTAGTTTTACGGCATGCGCCCCTGACTCTTTCATGATGGCTATAGCTGAGTTAAGTGCTTTTGTACTATTTCCCTGATAGGATCCAAATGGCAGATCGACAACAACAAAAGCTCTCTCCACTGCCCGAATGACTGATTGGGCATGATAAATCATTTGCTCAAGTGTAATGGGAAGCGTTGTTTCGTGGCCCGCCATAACATTTGACGCTGAATCACCTACCAATAATATATCAATTCCAGCAGCATCAAGTATCCGTGCCATCGAATAATCATACGCGGTCAACATTGATATTTTTTCTCCTTGTTCCTTCATTGCGTGCAGAACATGTGTTGTAATTCTTTTGATATCTCTTTTAGCTACAGACATTTCTGATATTTATTAATGAATAAAATACTAATAATGAATAAAATCAAATATACGGTAATTACCTACTTTAGTATAAATCAATGCAAATGTCTAAAATTTAAATACATTCTGAAATTATTTTGCACTTTTGTCGTCAAAGATTTTAAAAACTAGCACGTAATCTAAATTATTAAGAAAAATGACTAATTAATCTAAATAAAATTATTGGTGGATTGATTTTACAATGTAATGGCTTACTAAACTTTAATTTGTATTTTAATATCTTGATATATAGTTATATACAGATGTGTTAATTATTTATATAATAAAAAGTATCAAATGATGGGTAAAAGGTCGACGCTTATTTATATTTTTGCGCAATTATTTTAATTTGTTAACACTTACAGGTAGCCCTAAAGTATAGTATTATGAGTTGGTTCAAAAGACTGAAAGAAGGAATACAAACAGCCACAAAAAATAAGAAGGAAACACCTGATGGGCTTTGGCACAAATGTACCCGTTGTCAAGAAATGACCACTGTCAAAGATTTAAAAGCTAATCTTTACATTTGTCCTAAATGTGATTACCACACAAGGATTAATTCGACTGATTATTTTGAAGTCATTTTTGATGGAAAATATACACGGCTTTTTGACGAAATCGTTTCTGTCGATATGCTACAGTTCAAAGATGTAAAAACTTATGAAGATAGGTTGACAGATGCTTATAAAAAAACAAATCTAAAGGACTCTATGTCTGTTGCAGCTGGCAAAGTGAATAAATACCCACTTGTTGTAGCTTGTATGGATTTTGGTTTTATTGGTGGCTCCATGGGGTCAGTGGTAGGAGAGAAGATTTCTAGAGCCATAGATTACTGCTTGGAAAATAGAGTGCCATTTATGATTATATCTAAATCTGGTGGCGCAAGGATGATGGAATCAGCTTTTTCATTAATGCAAATGGCTAAGACATCTGCAAAACTAACATTGCTTGCTAAAAAAGGTATCCCATATTTTTCATTTATGACTGATCCTACTACAGGTGGTGTAACTGCATCATTCGCAATGTTAGGTGATATTAATTTTGCTGAACCTGAAGCGCTTATTGGTTTTGCAGGTCCAAGAGTCATCAAAGAAACCATAAAAGTAGATCTTCCAGAGGGATTTCAGACTTCAGAATATCTCTTGGAACACGGATTTTTGGACTTCATTGTTCATAGAAGGGACCTTAAAGCAAAGTTAACGGATCTTTTGTCTTGTTTTGATGTCAAAAAGCCAGAGTTAGAAGGATCAGAGGTAAACGAATAAAAATTCTTTTTGCAAGGGATCTAAGTTGTCAATTAGTTTTTGTAAAAAATCTTTATCTTCACTTACCAAATATTGAAGTAAACTTTCTTTTCTTTCTTGCAACCCATGGTCAGGAAAAAGTTTTGATTTGATATTTTTGATTTGATTGACAGAAACTTCTTCTTTTTGTTTTAAAGATCTTTTAAGCCTAGATTCTATAGCTTCGGTAGCTTTTATGATTTTTGTTGCTTCGCCGATGACAAAATGCTCTAAAGTAGGATCTATAGACTTAGCTTTTTCTGCAATCTCATAATAAATTTCGGTTATTTTAGCCGTTTCTTTATCTAATTCAAAATCTGTTGTTGATGTCTTTTTTAAATATTGAGAGACAGCAGCATCTTCATCTAATAATAATTCTTCTTCTGTCATACCGAGTTTTGCCATCGATTTTTGAATAGACTTGGAAATCAACATAACAGAATTTCTTCGAATCAAGGTTGGATAAAATACTCCAAAATATTTAAATTGTGATTTTCTTTCTAACCAATAAGCTATTTCTCCACCACCACCAATATATGCTATATTTGGTAAGGTGTATTCTTGGAAAATGGGTCTAAGTACTACATTCGGGCTAAATCGTTCAGGATGCTTGTCTATTTCTTCCATCATTGCGGATTCGGTAAATGTTAACGGTGTATTATGAACTTTGTACACATCGTCTTCAAATGTAATGCGCTCTCTAGATTGCGCAGACATATAAAATAGATTGATATCCCTAGCAAAAGCTTGTGGCTTAAAGTTGAATTTGTGTAATTCGTTTTGGGTATCATGTACGATACTTTCACTTTTCCTTTCAAGAAGTTCTTTTTTTAGAATGGGTATGAAATTTCGTTTTAGTCTCGCATCATCCATGTTTACTACTAGTAGGCCGTGTTCTGCGAATATATCATTTAACCAATTGAAAACGAAATTGTTATATTCACCTGCGTCAACTAAAGCTTTATTGAATAATTGGGTCAATTCTTTACAGCTTTCATTGTCGCCCAGAATGTCAGAAACATTTTGGATAAGTTGAGTAAGATTGCTTGTATTGAATTTTCCTACCGGTCCATGCTGCTCAGTTTCCCATGATAAAGATTTTCCAAAAAGCTGAAGTTTATTTACTTCATCAAAATCATGATCTTCCGAGCCGTTTATAAAAACTGGTATAAAAGTTTTGCCCGGATGTTGCTCCGTCAAATGAAGACATAGGTTTATCGTAGAGCATATCTTATAAAAATAATAAGCAGGTCCGCCTAGTATAATTGGTTGATGAGCAGTTATTACAGTATATGTTTCTTCTGAAAGAAGAGATTTTATATTTGAAAGCTGCTGTGCAGATGCTCCCTTTTTTTGATACTGATCCGAAACCACACCATGAATTAATGAACGGTCAACTTTATATTCCGATCGATCAAGTATTGCTTGTTTTAAGCCATCATCATCAGGTGAGTAGGTGATAAAATCTGTTAATTTATGATTTTGTAACTGGTAGAAAACATCTTTGTGTGAAAGTGCACTTATTTTTTCAAACCCAATTTTTGAAATACGCATAAAACGGTCTTGATTTTAGATATAATAACGTGGAGCTTACAAATGTTTTTTAAAGAAAGCTATTGATTTACTCCAAGCGTCATCTGCAAATTCTTTGTTGAACTTTGGATTACTAGGATTTGCAAAAGCGTGATCCGCAGCATAAGAGTGAATTTCTACTGACTTATTTACCTTTTCCATATTTGATTTGAAATCTTCTACAACTTTTGGTGTAATCCAGCCATCCATTTCAGCAAATATCCCTAAAACGGGTGCTTTTATCTGGATCAATTGGCTCGAATCATTAACAGGCATCCCATAATACATGACACTAGCCACTACTTTGTCTCCAAGTAGCACAGCTGCTTTATTCGACCAAGCACCACCAAAGCACCATCCTATAGTCGCAATCTTTGCATCTTTTCCTGCAAAAATAGCTGCACTTGTTATGATTTTCTCTAATCTTTCAGGTTTAGCAGCTTGCATTAATGAAGCAGCTTCTTCTCTTTTTGTAGCTGTTTTTCCATCATACATATCCAACGCAAAAATATGTGCATCAGGAAATTCTTTATGTAATTTTTCTGCTTCATTTCGGATGTAATCGTTAAGTCCCCACCATTCTTGGATGACAAAAATCCATTTTGTTGAAGATTTTGAACCTTTGATGTAATATCCCTGTCCATCACTTTCTCCTGCTATTGGAAAAGTAGTCGTGACTCCAGAAGGATTTTGCAAAATAAAAGGTAAAGGCTCTTCATGTGTTAAAACAAAACTTAAATCTTTTCCTAGGTTTGCAAATTCTGTCACAGAACTAGCACTACAGCATGAAGGTGTTTGAGCTGATATTGAATATGATCCTAAAAGTATAGTACAGAAAATGAGTATTTTGTGAAGTGTCATTTGAATTGTATTTGTATTGTTAAACTGATTACTCGATACAAACTCTATATGGAAGGATATTGTTCATTCGAATTGAGTAATTGCCATTTGTTGAAAGACTGGGTTAGACTTACTTTGATGTTTTTAAGATACTTAAAATGCAATATTCAAAAAGAAATACATATTTCTAAACCTTCAAATAGACTATAAGATCGTTATTTCACAAAAGGGAATTTCTGTCTTTTCATGAATCTCTTCCATACTTTTTTGCAAGACTTTTGCTTTGAATTTGTGTAATAATAGCAGTTCTTCAGATAGTCTCAGATCAACAATTACTTTACATGACGACTCAAATGTCTTATCAGTGATCGCTATATCCAGTTCTTTTAATACATTTAATATCTGGCCCATATGGTCGTAGCCAAACGTCAATTCATAGGATTTGGTAATATATTTTTCAATAGTAGTTGCTGATTCCAAAGCTTCTTTTGATGCTTCTTTGTAAGCGTGTATAAGGCCCGATGCTCCCAATTTTGTACCTCCGAAATATCTAATGACTACAATAGCAACGTTCGTCAGCCCATTACTTAATATTTGACCATATATAGGTTTTCCAGCTGTTCCTGATGGCTCTCCGTCATCATTGGTTCTATATCTATTATTATCTACACCAATTTTGTAGGCAAAACAGTAATGTCTAGCCTTAGGATGAATTGTCTTTAATTCTCCTAAAATAACTTCTAATTCAGATTCATCGTTAAAAGGGTATCCATAGGCAATGAATTTACTACCTTTTTCCTTGTATTCACCTACACACGCTTCTGCTAATGTTATATATGAATCGATTATCATGGATGAAACTTAGGTTAGATATTATATTTTGAAACTAAAAAATCAGGCTAAAGTTATGAGGATTATTGCCAAAATTGCCAAAATAAAACCTGCTATTCTCAATGGAACTAACCTTTCTTTGAATAAAACGATGCCAAAAAATGCTGCCATGACCAGGACGCCAACATTGTTTACGGGAAAAACAACAGATCCGCCCCAACCTTGCTGCAAGGATAATAATAGTAAGTAAATTGAGAAAAAATTGGGGATACCTAAACCAATTCCTCCTATTAAGTTTTTGAACTTAAGGACTTCTCTTTTACTTAACACTTGGATGCAAAGTATTAAAAAACCATTGATAGCTGCCGAAAGAAAAAGTGATGCGACAAATCCAATGTCTCCATTTTGAGCTAAATTTTGTTTTTCGACCAAATATAAAGCACTATCTATAAGACAAGATCCTAAAAATGTAAGAATTGGAAGCATCCATATCAATCCGGAATGATGACTTTCTTGCCCTTTTTGGTCTTTTTTCTGGTAACTTAGTAGAAATATCGATGCAACTGATGATAAAATGCCTGCCCATTTTATAAAATTGGAAGTTTCTCCGTAAAATAAAATTGCGATCAATGTTGGTGCCAACAATGACATTTTTTGAAAAATTGTAGCTATAACTACTCCAAAATTCTGGACTGTCAATGCCATAAGATTAAATACAATAATAAATATACTACCAAGTCCCAAAGCATACCAAAACCATGGTTGCCCAATTAAGTCAGATGGAATTGGGTTGCCACCTATCACAACGGCAGCTGTCAAAACACAGACAAAATAATTGACCACAATTGCTTGTAAATTATCTATCTGATATCTATCGAATAGCTTGAATATCACACCGATAAGTGCATTGAGTACAATACATGCTACAAGTATCCACATAGTCTTATGATTGTTTAGTAATTAATTTTAACGAGTCTGGAATAATTTCAAAGGTGATGCTGTTTTCAGCTTCAAATCCTTCACCATCTACATGGAAATAAGGAGTACCATCTGTACTTTCGATGGTGATTTTTTTTGTCTTGAAATAGTGAACTAGCGGACTTTTGTGAAAAGTTTTGTTTAACATTCTAGGAACTAATAAAAAATATCTAAATATCTGCGTTTTTCTAACCAAGATCACATCAAATAACCCATCATCCAATATGGCAGCTGGAGCTACAGCAAAGTCGTATCCGTAAATTGAACCATTAGCAATAACTGCCATTGCATAATCACCTTCCTGAACATTATCATCAGAAGTAATCTTAAGTTTCATAAACTTAAAACCAATACTTTCTTTTAATGTATTGATAAAATAGGGGATAAATCCACGTCTTTTATTCAATTTTGTTTTGAATGCAACCGTCGCATCTAAACCCAAACCAGCCACATTTATAAAAAAACGACCATTAGCTGCTCCCGTGTCGATGAGCGTAGTATGGTGGTCATTTATGATTTTTATGGCTTCATCCACATTTCGACGAGTTCCAAGGTGATAAGAAAATCCATTACCAGAGCCAAACGGGACTATTCCTAGGGCAGTTTCTGAACCTTTGAGCGCAGACGCCACTTCATTGATAGTGCCATCTCCGCCAACAGCTATGACTGCATAATATCCTAAATCCCTCGCTTCTGCACTTAACTGTGTGGCATGTCGTGGATATTCAGTATACGAAATTTCGAAGTCAAAATCTTTTAAATTTAAGTTTTCTTCTATTGTTTCCTTTAGTTTTGACTTGGATTTTGTGCCAGAAAATGGGTTAGTGATAAATCTTATTTTCTTCTTAACGATGGTTGACATGTTCATTGATTAGGAATAGAATGTGTTTTGTATTGATCATTACATCAACACAAGCTTATTTAGCGAAATGCAAAAGTACACATATTGGATTTAATTGACTAAACCTTTGGTAGAAATGTCATAGCCATTTTTGTTCTTTATACCATTGGACTGTCTCAGGGATGCCGGTAGATAGGTCATATGCTGATTTAAAACCTAGTTCAGACTCAAGGTCACGAACATCACAAGACCAGTTCCTAGCTTTAATTTCATGAAATTTATCCACATTGAGTGGTGGATAGCTACCCCATAATCCTGAAACTTTCTCACTGACAAACGCTACGAGTTTAATAACAGAAATAGGAAGTTTAATATGAAGTGCCGATTTATTTACACTTTCCTTTATAAATCCACTAAAAGCTGTTCCTGTATAAATCTTACCATCTGTGGCAAAATAAGCTTTGTGTGAATATTTGCTCAAGGTAGCAGTTATCATTAGTTTCGCCAGATCTTTGACGTAAATAAAAGTCAGTTTCTGTGGCAAAAGACCAGCTTGTAAATCTATTCGTTTATTGATCATCTGAAAGACATTTAGCAAGTCTTTTTCGCCAGGACCATATACGGCTGTAGGTCGAATGATAAGATATGGTATGTCTTTTTGCTCTGTAAGATAGACTTCTGCTTGATGCTTGCTAATACCGTAATTGGTTACTGGATGATAGGTCGCTTCTTGCGTGAGTATTCCGTTTTTTTGAAAATCAGCTGGTCCAGTGGCAGCTAGACTACTGACATAAAGGAATTTTTTCAGATGAATGCCTGATTTCCTTACAGCATCTATGACGTTTATTAGATAATCTTTATTAACTTTTATATATTCTTGAACATTGGGCGTTTTCGTAAGGCCTGCATTATGAATTATATATTCAAACTGATAGGTTTTTAATACATCAGCCATTTCATCTATTGATTCATAATTTAACTCTACTATCTTGGTATCCAATTCTTTAAGTGAAGCGGTATTACTGTTTTTTCTTACACCTGCATATACTTCCAAATCTTTTGCAAGAGCTTCTTTGACAAGAAAAGAACCGATAAAACCATTTGCACCGGTAATTAATATTTTTTCTTTCGACATGTTTTAGATTGGTTTTTTATAAAGTCTATATGTTTTATATTTTTCACCATTTAAATGTTCTGCGGCAGCTACCATTGCTTCATTACTTTCTAATATCCAAGATGCTTCACCACCAATGATACCTCGTCTGCGTGCTTCCTGTATGTTTTTGGCAAAAAATATAGCTTCTATCCCCATTTTTCTATACTCTTCTAATACGCCTAGCGCTAAAATTCTAACATATTTTGTTTTGTTTTTGCCCCAAAGCAATCTAAAAATACCAAATGGGAATAGTTTACCACGTTTATTTTTAATCAAGACTTCATTAATATTAGGAAGTGTCAACCCAAAACCTATTGCTTCGCCATCTTTTTCGGCTATATATGCAAATTTAGGGTCGAGCAACATTTTTAGATCATTTTTGAGATATTCAAATTCTGCATCTGTAAATGGTACAAAGCCCCAATTTTCTTCCCAAGCGTCATTGTATATCTTTTGTATTCTTTTAGCTTCGTTGTCTATATCTTTGAGATTTATATTTCTAATGGATATTCCTTTGGCTTTTAGCCTGTTTTCGACGGCATCTGCAATTCTAAGTGACTTTTCAGAAGCTTTGTCACTGTATATCATAAATGCAAACAAATCCATTTCTTTATGTAAACCATATTTTTCCATGAGCTTACCATAATAAGGCTTATTATAAGTCATCATTAACTTAGGTGAATCGTTAAATCCATCCACTAAAGTACCTGCTGTCTCATTTGTAGTAAAATTTGTAGGTCCCATTAAGAAATCTTGACCATTTTCTTTGGCATACGCAACAGCTTGATCCAATAAAAGATTGCATACTTCCTGATCTTCAATAAAATCAAAAAATCCAAAGAAACCAACATTGCTTTTATGGTGCCGATTGTAGTTCGTATTATTGATAGCAGCAATTCTACCTACCGTTTTACCATTCCTTTGAGCTAAGAAATATTTCACCTTCCCGTATTTATGAAATGGGTATTTATCAGGATTCATCATGTCTTTTTGACCAATAAAAATTTCAGGCACATAAATAGGGTCATCCTTATAGAGATCATGTGGAAAATTTATAAATTCTGAAATTCCATCTTTGAATGTTACTTCTTTTATTATTGTGCTCATAATTAATGATTTATACTCTATTGGCTAAATTAAAATTGATGTCATTGTGATGTAAATTACGAATCATTATCCAAGATATCAAATGTCTTGTTAACAATTGTCATCAAAAGTAAGATTAATTCAAATGATTATTACCAAATGCTTAATTGTTTTTGACTTAAATTTAATTCTGATGTTAAATTTGATTGATAGTCAAAAAAAAATGCCATAAAAACTACCTATTAAGATGTCTTTATGGCAAATATTTTCAAAAGTACGATTAAAAATGTTTAACATCTAATCTGTACTCTCATTGGTTTACATATCGATAAAATTCACTGACATTTCTGGATTAACTTCAAACACACCGATTTCATCAGCTATTTGTTTTAATATAGATACTGACTCGTCTATCTGAGCTTTGGTATGAGTGGCCATCAGCGAATATCTAATAAGTGATGATGTACTAGGTACCGCAGGAGAAACTACGGGATTAACAAAAACACCTCTTTCAAGAGCAATTTTTGTTAATTGGAAAGTCTTATAATCATCTCTGATCAATATTGGAATAATAGGTGTGACAGAATGCCCAGTATCAAACCCAGCTTTTTTGAGTGCAGCCATAGCATAATGTGTATTATCCCAAAGAGCTGTTATTCTTTCCGGTTCTTCTTGTATTAAATCTACTGCAGCAATAACACTTGCTGCATTTGCAGGCGCTATACTTGCACTAAATATTAATGACCTAGCATTATGCTTTAAGTAATTGATAGTATCCATATCAGCTGCGATAAAGCCACCAATACTTGCAAGTGATTTACTAAAAGTACCCATTATTAAGTCCACTTTGTCGGTCAGACCGAAATGATCAGCCGTACCACTACCATTCTTACCGAGTACGCCTAATCCATGCGCATCATCAACCATAATAGTAGCATTATATTTATCTGCTAGCTGGACGATTTCTGGAAGTTTTGCAATATCACCTTCCATACTGAATACACCATCTATCGCAATAAGTTTTATCTTATCTAACTCACATCTGCTTAGTGCTTTCTCCAATGATTCCATGTCATTATGGCTATATTTCATAACCTTTGCAAATGAAAGTCTAGCGCCATCTATAATACATGCATGGTCTAAATCGTCCATAATGATGTAATCATGTCTTCCTGGAATAGAAGAAATAACGCCCAAATTTACTTGGTAACCTGTGCTAAATACTAAAGCACCTGGTTTGCCTACATATCTTGCCAATTTTTCTTCTAACTCGAGATGTATATCCAATGTTCCATTCAAGAATCTAGACCCAGCACAGCCTGATCCATATTTTTCTATTGCCTTGATAGACGCTTCCTTCAGTTTAGGGTGATTGGTTAGACCCAAATAACTATTCGATCCGAACATCAAGACATCCTTACCATCGATCTTTACAACAGTATCTTGTTCAGATTCTATAGTTCTAAAAAAAGGATACAAACCCATAGCTTGAATTTGCTGTGGCAAAGTGTAGCCGGTCATTTTTTGTTTGAAAGGAGACATTCTTATTATACTTTAATATTGGTGTAAATATATATTTTGGACTTTAAGGTCTAAATAAAACGCAAATATCAGAAAAATAAATAAGATTAATTATCGAGATGTATTTGTTTTTTCAAAAAATCTATACTTTAAGTTAGTTTTGTCTTTTATTCAGGCCAAAAACTTTAAATAAAGTGTAATAAACTCAAAGTGTATTTAAATTTTTATTGCCTTATAATCAATATCTTATGAACCTGACTTCATAATAATCTCATCGTTTAGTTCACTAAACTCTTTAATTCTTTTATCGTCAGAACCA
>DAOLFJ010000124.1:0-12559 GCA_035326365.1 Saprospiraceae bacterium
GCATCAGCCTTCCAAGCTGAGGGTCGCGAGTTCGAGTCTCGTCTTCCGCTCCATTTTTCACAACACCCGGAGCTAATTTTTTATTGGCCGATGTAGCTCAGGGGTAGAGCACTTCCATGGTAAGGAAGGGGTCAAGGGTTCAAATCCCTTCATTGGCTCATTTTCAAGTATATCATTTATTCATAATATTTAAAGTTCAGAAAAATTTTCACCGATGGCTAAATCAACATTTGTAAGAACCAAACCACACGTAAATATCGGAACGATTGGTCACGTTGACCACGGTAAGACGACACTTACTGCCGCTATTACTTACGTGCTTTCTGAGATAGGCTTTGCCGAGAAAAAGGATTACGATTCTATCGACGCTGCTCCAGAAGAAAAAGAAAGAGGTATCACTATCAACACTGCACACGTAGAGTATGAAACCGAAAACAGACACTACGCACACGTAGATTGTCCAGGTCACGCCGATTATGTAAAAAACATGGTTACTGGTGCTGCGCAAATGGATGGTGCCATATTAGTATGTGCTGCTACTGACGGTCCAATGCCACAAACAAGAGAGCACATCCTTCTTGCTAGACAAGTAGGTGTACCTGCAGTAGTGGTATTCATGAACAAAGTAGATCTTGTAGACGATCCAGAAATGTTAGAACTTGTTGAAATGGAATTAAGAGAGCTTTTAAGCGCTTACCAATTTGACGGTGACAATGCTGCTATCATCCAAGGTTCAGCAATTAAAGCTCTTGAAGGAGATGCTGCTGCAAAACAAAAGATCCTTGATCTTATGGCAGCAGTTGATGCTAATATTCCTGAGCCAGTAAGAGATGTTGATAAGACATTCTTGATGCCAATCGAAGATGTATTCTCAATCACTGGTAGAGGTACTGTAGCAACTGGTAGAATTGAAAGAGGAGTTATCAACACTGGTGATCCTGTTGAAATCATCGGTATGCAGAAGTTAGGTGATAAACCATTAACTTCTACAGTAACAGGTGTAGAGATGTTTAGAAAGATCCTAGAAAGAGGAGAAGCTGGTGATAACGCTGGTATCCTTTTGAGAGGTATCGATAAAGAAGCAATCAGAAGAGGTATGGTTATTATTAAACCAGGTTCTGTTAAGCCACACGCTCACTTCAAGTGCGAAATTTATGTACTTGGTAAGGATGAAGGTGGAAGACACACGCCTTTCTTCAATGGTTATAGACCTCAGTTCTATTTCAGAACTACAGACGTAACTGGTGATGTTAAATTACCAGATGGTGTTGAAATGGTAATGCCAGGAGATAACGTTTCTTTGGAAGTTAAGTTAATAAACCCTATTGCAATGGAGAAAGGTCTTCGTTTTGCGATCAGAGAGGGTGGTAGAACTGTAGGTGCAGGTCAGGTAACTGAAATCATTTCCTAAGTTTTAATCATTCTGTGGTTTTAAAATATTGAAAAATTAAGCACTTTCATTAGTGCTTAATTTTTCATTTTGGTAAAGATTGTGAATCTTTACGATTTAGGGGAGTAGCTCAATTGGTAGAGTGGCGGTCTCCAAAACCGTAGGTTGCAGGTTCGAGACCTGTCTCCCCTGCTTTTATTAATTAATTGTTTCTGCTGGGCAGAATTAAAATTTTTTAAAATGGAGAATATCAGACTATACCTTAGAGAGAGTTATGATGAACTAATTAACCATGTTACTTGGCCTACATGGCCTGAGTTATTTAGTAACGCAAGATTGGTGATAGTTTGTACAATTATCATTTCTTTGGTAGTTTTACTTTTTGATACTGTATTCAATTCTGGTTTGAAAGCAATATACTCATTGTAATCGAGCATTAAACATATTTCCAATGTCTGAAGATAAGAAGTGGTACTCATTAAGGGTAGTAAGTGGTAAAGAAAAGAGTATTAAAGAACGTATAGAACTTGAAATACAACGTAATAAATGGGAAGACATTGTTACTCAGGTATTGGTACCATCTGAAAAAGTTTATAAGATCCGAAATGGAAAAAAAGTTATCCTTGAGCGAAATATTTTGCCAGGATATATTCTTGTTGAAGCACTTCAGTCAAAGTTTTCAGGAGAAATTGTACAAACTATATCAAACGTTCTTAATGTTATACACTTTTTAGGAAAGAATCATCCGATTCCAATGACTCAAGTGGAAGCTAACAGAATGCTTGGTAAAGTAGATGACTCCCAAGATGTTTCCGCAGCTATGATTGAACCATTCTTGGTTGGTGAAACTGTCAAAATCATTGATGGTCCATTTAACGATTTCATTGGAGATGTTAAAGAAGTGAACGAAGACAAGAAAAAATTAAAAGTAATTGTGAAAATATTTGGTAGAGGGACAGAAGTGGAATTGAATTATATGCAAGTAGAAAAACAATCTTAAAATAAACCTGACTTTAGATCATATTTGATGCTTCCCTAAAGTCATAGTATTAATTTTTAATAAACCAGATAGTAAAATGGCAAAAGAAATTCAAACATATGTAAAGCTTCAGGTGAAAGGCGGGCAAGCAAATCCAGCACCACCAGTCGGACCTGCATTAGGTTCTAAGGGTTTGAATATAATGGAGTTTTGTAAAAGATTTAACGCAGAGACACAAGATAGCATTGGTAAAATATTACCTGTGCTTATTACTGTTTACAAAGATAAGTCTTTTGATTTCGTTATAAAGACACCACCTGCAGCAATTCAGTTGATGGAAATCACAAAATTAAAAAGTGGTTCTGCACAGCCAAACCGTAACAAAGTAGCTTCTGTTACTTGGGATCAAGTTAAAGGTATTGCGGAAAACAAAATGAAAGACCTTAATGCATTTACAGTAGAGTCTGCTATGAAAATGGTAGCTGGTACTGCTAGAAGTATGGGTATCACTATCAGCGGAGATGCACCTTGGGGCAATCCAGTAGTAGCTGAAGAAGAAGCATAATTATTTATTCATCGGTAAGGGAGTTGTTTTTAAGTAGATAACGCTAATACCTTAAAATTTATTTAAATGGCAAAAGTTAGTAAAAAAAGGCAGATTGCAAATGCCAAAGTAGACTCTACTAAGTTTTACGCTCTGAAAGATGCTGTATCACTTGTAAAAGAAGTCAACACTACCAAATTTGATGCTTCAGTAGATCTTCACATCCGTTTGGGTGTAGATCCTAGAAAGGCTGACCAAGCAATCAGAGGTACCGTATCTCTTCCACACGGAACAGGTAAAGTTAAAAGAGTTCTTGTTTTATGTACACCAGACAAAGAAGCAGAAGCTAAAGCAGCTGGAGCAGATTATGCTGGATTGGATGAGTATATTACAAAAATCGGACAAGGATGGACAGATGTTGATGTGATCATTGCAATGCCAAGTGTTATGGCAAAGGTAGGTCAGATTGGTAGAATACTTGGTCCAAGAGGTTTAATGCCAAACCCTAAAACAGGTACAGTTACTATTAATGTAGGAGCTGCTGTAGAAGAAGTTAAAGCAGGTAAAATCTCATTCAGAGTAGACAAATATGGTATCATACATTCACCAATTGGAAGAGTATCTTTCACTCCTGAGAAATTGGCTGAAAATGCTATGGAATTGATCTCTACTTTAGAGAAAATGAAGCCATCTACTGCAAAAGGAACATATATGAAATCTGTTAGTCTTGCAAGTACCATGAGTCCAGGTATTTCTATTGATACTAAAACCATTAAATAAACCATAAAATATATTCAAATGACACGTACAGATAAAGGTTTATTAATAGAAGAGTTAAAAGAAAAGTTTGAAAATTCATCGTACTTTTATGTAACAGATGCTTCAACTTTGACGGTAGCTAAAATCAACCAACTTAGAAGAACTTGTTTCGAAAAAGGTGTTGAGGTAAAAACTGTAAAAAATGCTCTTGCTGTAAAAGCAATGAGTGAACAAGCAGATAGTAAAAATTTCAAAGGAATATTTGAGGCATTTAAAGGTCAGAGTACAATTCTTTTTTCAGAGGATGGTAAGCTTCCAGCAGCTATCATTAAAGAATTTAGAGGTAAAGATGCTAGACCAATTTTAAAAGCAGCTTATATTGATTCAGATATTTTCTTTGGTGATGATCAACTAGACATCTTAACGAAACTTAAAACTAAGAATGAGCTTATTGGTGATGTAATCTTTATGTTACAATCTCCAGCTCAGAATGTTATAAGTGCACTTAAGTCTGGTGGATCTACCATAGCAGGTGTATTAAAGACTCTTGAAGAAAGAGGATAGTTTTATATGTATCCCTAAGGGGAATTTTAATGTTACGTTATAGCTTCCAACATTAACGCATTTTTTTATCAAAATTAATTAAAAACCATTATATCATGGCAGATTTAAAATCATTCGCAGAGCAATTAGTAAACTTAACAGTTAAAGAAGTAAGTGAATTAGCTCAAATCCTTAAAGATGAGTACGGTATCGAACCAGCAGCAGCAGCAGTTGCAGTAGCAGCAGGTCCAGCAGCAGCAGCAGCAGAAGCTCCAGCTGAAAAAACTGAATTCGATGTACACTTAACTTCAGCAGGTGCTAACAAATTAGCTATCGTTAAAGAAGTTAAAACTCTTCTTAACTTAGGTTTGAAGGAAGCAAAAGACATCGTTGATGCTGCTCCTGCATTACTTAAAGGTGGCGCTTCAAAAGCTGAAGCAGAATCTATCAAAGCAGCTTTGGAAGGAGCAGGTGCTTCTGTTGAGTTGAAGTAATTTGATAAGTTTTATATGGACTTAATTTCAGAAGTTAAGTCTGAAAATAAATGACATCTGGCTTAACTGACCTTCAGGTTGGTTAAGCCTATTGTCATTAAAGACATTTTTTTTGAACAATTTGAACCATTTTGTTCTTTATTTAACGAATTTCGCTAAACAAATATAAAGTATGACATCAAACGGAGTAGCAACCGCAGCCGGAAATAATAGAGTCAACTTCGGCAAAATTAAATTAGCAAACCAATATCCTGATTTACTCGAGATTCAAATAAAATCTTTTCAGGAGTTCTTCCAATTAGAAACTACCCCGGAAAATAGAGGGAACGAAGGTTTGTACCGGGTTTTTCAGGAAAATTTTCCAATATCGGATGCTAGAAACATTTTCGTACTCGAATTTTTAGATTACTTCATAGATCCACCTAGATATTCCATCGAGGAATGTATGCAAAGAGGTCTTACTTACAGCGTTCCTTTGAAAGCGAAGTTAAGACTTTCATGTAATGATGAAGAACACGTAGATTTCCAAACTATCGTTCAGGATGTATTCTTAGGAAATATTCCTTATATGACCAATAAGGGTACATTTATGATCAATGGTGCTGAAAGGGTTGTCGTTTCTCAATTGCATAGATCACCAGGTGTATTTTTTAGTCAGACTTTCCACCCTAATGGTACAAAGATATTCTCTGCAAGGGTAATACCTTTCAAAGGGGCTTGGATGGAGTTTGCAACAGATATTAACTCTGTAATGTATGCCTATATCGATAGAAAGAAGAAGTTTCCAGTTACCACTCTACTGAGAGCAATAGGCTTTGATTCAGATAGAGATATATTAAATCTTTTTGATCTTGCTGAAGAAATCACCACAGACAAACAGTCTCTTAAAGCAGCAGTAGGTAGAAAACTTGCAGCAAGGGTTTTGAGAAAGTGGACTGAAGATTTCGTAGATGAAGATACTGGTGAAGTTGTAACTATCGAAAGAAATGAAATCATCTTAGAAAGAGATGTAATCTTAGACGAAGATAACATAGATTTAATTTCTGATGTGGACACTGATACAATTATTCTTCAAAAGGAGAACCTTGAAGAAGATTATTCTATCATCTATAACACATTGCAAAAAGACCCATCTTCATCTGAAGTTGAAGCGGTCATACAAATATATAGACAATTAAGAGGTACTGATCCACCTGATGAAGAAACCGCTCGTGGTATCATCGATAAATTGTTTTTCTCGGATAAGAGATACAATTTAGGTGAGGTAGGTAGATATAAAATAAATAGAAAACTAAAGCTTGATATTAGTAGAGATACATTGGTTCTTACAAAAGAAGACATCATTTCTATCGTAAAATATCTTGTAAGTTTAGTAAACCAGAAAGCTGAGCTTGATGATATTGACCATTTGGCTAACAGAAGAGTTAGAACAGTTGGTGAACAATTATATGCTCAGTTTGGTGTAGGTTTGGCAAGGATGACACGTACTATTCGTGAAAGAATGAACGTGAGAGATAATGAAGTATTTACTCCAATAGATCTTATCAACGCTAGAACTTTATCTTCTGTTATCAACTCATTCTTCGGTACAAGTCAATTGTCTCAGTTCTTAGATCAGACCAATCCATTATCTGAAATTACACACAAACGTAGAATTTCAGCATTAGGGCCAGGTGGTTTATCAAGAGAGAGAGCAGGATTCGAGGTTAGGGACGTTCACTATTCTCACTATGGTAGACTTTGTACGATTGAAACTCCAGAGGGACCAAATATCGGTTTGATTTCTACACTTTGTGTACACGCAAAGGTTAATAAAATGGGTTTCTTAGAGACTCCTTACCGTAAAGTTACTGAAGGGAAAGTGGATATGTCTGGTGATATTCTTTATTTATCTGCAGAAGCGGAAGATTATAGAAGAATAGCTCAGGCAAACGCAGTGATCAATGAAACAGGTGCTTTCACAAGTGATAGAATTAAATCTAGAGAGCACGGTGAATTCCCTGTATTGACGCCTTCTGAGCTTGAGTATATGGATATTGCTCCTAACCAGATCGTAGGTGTTTCAGCTTCTTTGATTCCATTCCTTGAAAATGATGATGCAAACAGAGCCTTGATGGGGTCTAACATGCAACGTCAAGCGCTTCCGCTTGTTCGACCAAAATCACCAATCGTAGGTACAGGTCTTGAAGCTAAAGTTGCTGAAGATTCAAATATGTTGATCAATGCTGAAGGTGAAGGTGTAGTTGAGTACGTAGATGCTAACGAAATCGTTATTAGATACGATAGATCTGAAGAAGAATTGCTTGTTTCTTTTGATGACAATCTTAAGAAGTACAACCTTACCAAGTTTATCAGAACTAACCAAGGATCGTGTATCAACCTTAAGCCAATTGTTAAAAAAGGACAAAGGGTAAGAAAAGGAAGTTTGCTTTGTGAGGGTTATGCCACTGAAAATGGAGAATTGGCTTTAGGTCAAAATCTTCAAGTAGCATTTATGCCTTGGAAAGGATATAACTTTGAAGATGCGATCGTACTTTCTGAAAGAGTTGTAAAAGAAGATATTTTCACATCTTTACATATCGAAAGTTATGAAATTGATGTGAGAGATACCAAATTAGGTGAAGAAGAATTGACCAATGATATTCCTAACGTAAGTGAAGAAGCAACCAAAGATCTTGATGAGAATGGTATCATTCGTATCGGTGCTTGGGTTAAAGAAGGAGATATTTTGATTGGTAAAATCACACCTAAGGGAGAATCTGACCCAACTCCTGAAGAGAAACTTTTGAGAGCTATCTTTGGTGATAAAGCTGGTGATGTAAAAGATGCGTCTTTAAAAGCATCTCCGTCAACTCAAGGTGTTGTCATTAGTAAGCAATTGTTTGCTAGAGCTAAGAAGGATAAGTTCCAAAAAGTTCAAGAGAAAGAGTTGTTATCTAAACTAGAAGACACTCATGCAATCAATATGAATGAACTTAAAACCATTCTTGTTGATAAGTTGATGACTTTGCTTGATGGTAAAATATCTGAAGGTGTTCGAAGTATTTACAACGAAGAATTAATACCAAAAGGTGCTAAGTTTACGCCTAAGTCATTTAAAGAACTTGATTATTCTCAAGTAGATTATTCTGGTTGGACAAAAGATGGTGCAAATAATGAGTTGATTGCTAGATTGTTACATAATTATTCTATCAAAGTGAACGAAGAACTTGGTAGATATAAGCGTGAGAAATTTAATATCAGTATAGGTGACGAGTTACCAGCAGGTGTATTAAAACTTGCTAAAGTTTATCTTGCTAAAAAGAGAAAACTGAAAGTAGGTGATAAGCTTGCGGGAAGACACGGGAATAAAGGTATTGTATCTAGAATAGTTAGGGATGAAGACATGCCTTTCTTGGAAGATGGAACACCTGTAGATATCGTTCTAAACCCATTGGGTGTACCATCAAGGATGAACCTTGGTCAGATATTTGAGACCGTATTGGGCTGGGCTGGAAAGAGCCTTAATGTTAAATTTGCAACGCCAATCTTTGATGGTGCGAGTTTGGCGGAAATTGAACAATATATCGAAAAAGCTGGTCTACCTGCATACGGCCAAACATATTTGTATGATGGTGAAACAGGAGATAAATTCCACCAACAGGCGACTGTAGGAGTTATCTACATGTTGAAATTATCACACATGGTGGATGACAAAATGCACGCGAGATCTATCGGACCTTACTCATTGATTACACAACAACCTTTGGGTGGTAAAGCTCAGTTCGGTGGACAGAGATTTGGAGAAATGGAAGTTTGGGCACTTGAAGCGTATGGTGCGGCTAATATTCTACGTGAGTTATTGACGATCAAGTCGGATGATATTATCGGTAGAGCAAAAGCATATGAAGCCATCGTAAAAGGTGACAATATTCCTGATTCTAACATCCCTGAGTCATTTAATGTATTGGTACATGAACTTAGAGGTTTAGCTCTTGATATTAAATTTGATTAAAAGAATTTTTTAACGTTATATATTTTATATTATGCTTAAAAAGAAAGGTGTAAAACCAACCAAAGGATTCGAATCGATTACAATTAGTTTGAGTTCGCCAGATGAAATTCTGGAAAGATCTTTTGGTGAAGTATTAAAACCAGAAACAATTAATTATCGTTCTTACAAACCAGAAAGAGATGGTTTGTTTTGCGAAAGAATATTCGGACCTGTAAAGGATTACGAATGTTACTGTGGCAAATATAAAAGAATAAGATATAAAGGTATCGTCTGCGACAGATGTGGTGTAGAAGTTACTGAAAAGAAAGTCAGAAGAGAGAGAATGGGACACATTAAGTTGGTTGTTCCTGTTGTCCACATTTGGTTTTTCAAATCATTGCCAAACAAAATTGGTTACTTACTAGGGTATTCTTCTAAGAAATTAGAATCAATCATCTATTACGAAAGGTATGTAGTTGTTCAGCCTGGTGTCAAAGAAAATGACATTGCAAAGCATGAACTATTGACCGAAGAAGAATACTTTGATGTATTGGATACACTTCCAAAAGATAATCAGTTACTTGACGATTCAGATCCAAACAAGTTTATAGCTAGAATGGGTGCCGAAGCAGTTAAAGATTTATTGGAAAGAATCAAATTGGATGAACTTTCATTCGAATTGAGACACCAAGCTGCTAATGAGACTTCTCAACAAAGAAAATCTGAAGCCCTTAAGAGATTAAGAGTAGTAGAAGCATTTAGAGATGGTATGGCTAGTCAGGACAATAGACCTGAATGGACAATTATTCAGTACTTACCTGTAACACCTCCTGAATTGAGACCGCTTGTTCCATTGGATGGTGGTAGATTTGCGAGTTCAGATTTGAATGATTTGTACAGAAGAGTTATTATTAGAAATAACCGTCTAAAAAGACTTTTAGAAATCAAAGCGCCGGAGGTAATCTTGAGAAACGAAAAAAGAATGTTACAGGAAGCTGTGGATTCATTGTTCGATAACTCAAGAAAATCAAATGCAGTAAAAGCAGAAGGTGGTAGATCTTTGAAATCTTTGAGTGATGTACTTAAAGGTAAACAAGGTCGTTTCCGTCAGAACCTTTTGGGTAAAAGGGTAGATTATTCTGGTAGATCGGTGATCGTCGTGGGACCTACATTGCTATTGCATGAGTGTGGTATTCCTAAAGGTATGGCTGCTGAGCTTTTCAAACCGTTTGTTATCAAGAAATTGATAGAAAGAGGTGTGGTAAAGACAGTTAAGTCTGCCAAAAAACTTGTTGATAAGAAAGACCCTGTAATTTGGGAAATTCTTGAAAATATATTGAAAGGACACCCTGTTTTATTAAACAGAGCTCCTACACTTCACAGATTGTCTATCCAAGCTTTCCAACCAAGGTTAGTTGAAGGTAAAGCAATCCAACTTCATCCATTGGTGTGTGGTGCATTTAACGCGGATTTTGACGGTGACCAGATGGCAGTGCACGTTCCTTTGGGACATGCTGCAATATTGGAAGCACAAATGTTGATGTTGTCTGCGCATAATATGTTGAACCCACAAGATGGTTCTCCAGTAATGTTACCTTCACAGGACATGGTTTTGGGATTGTATTATCTTACAAAACCACGTAAATCTGTAGGAGACATTAAGGTGAAAGGAGAAGGTAGTACTTTCTACAGTGCGGAAGAAGTGATTATTGCATTCAATGAAGGCAAAATAGATCTTCACGCAGTGATAAAAGTTCGTGCAAATGTGGAGGTGGAAGATGGTAAATTGGGTATTAGAATTACTGAAACTACCGTAGGTAGAGTAATTTTTAACCAATCTACACCACCAACAGTTCCTTTTATCAATCAATTAATGACTAAAAAGTCATTGAAAAAGATCATTCAGGACATAATCACTCGTACAGATTTCTCCGCTACTGCAAAGTTTTTGGATGAGATTAAGGAGCTTGGATTTTTCTGGGCTTATAAAGGTGGATTATCATTTAACCTTGGAGACCTTATAACGCCTAGTATTAAAGAGCAAACATTGTTAGACGCTCAAGAAGAAGTAGATGAAGTTTGGGAAAATTATAACATGGGTCTTATCACTCCAAATGAGAGATACAACCAAGTTATCGATAAATGGACATTTGCGGATAATAAAATTACAGATAATCTTATGCGAGAAATCGCTCAGCACAAACAAGGATTTAATTCCGTGTTTATGATGCTTGATTCGGGAGCTAGGGGATCTAAACAACAGATCAAACAGCTTTGTGGATTGAGAGGATTGATGGCAAAACCAAGAAAATCTGGTGATACAGGTGGGGCAATCATTGAAAACCCTATCCTTGCAAACTTCCTTGATGGACTTTCGGTTTTGGAATATTTTATCTCTACACACGGTGCGCGTAAAGGTCTTGCAGATACAGCCTTAAAGACAGCGGATGCAGGTTACCTTACAAGAAGATTGGTGGATGTTGCACAAGATGTAATCATCACTGAAGAAGATTGTAAGACACTAAGAGGTATCGATACTGAAGCACTTAAAGATAATGAAAACGTTATCGAAACGCTTGGTTCTAGAATTGTAGGTCGATATTCACTTTACGATGTAAAAGATTTAGTAACTGATGAAATGTATGTAGAAGCTGGTGAATATATTTCTCCAGAAGTGGCTGCAAATATTGAAAAGTCAGGTATAGAGATGGTCACTATCAGATCAGTGCTCACTTGTGAAACAAAAGTAGGTGTGTGTGCTAGATGTTATGGTAAAAATCTTGCCACAGGCAGAAGAGTGGAAACTGGTGATGCTGTAGGTATTATCGCTGCACAAAGTATCGGTGAACCAGGAACTCAGCTTACACTTCGTACTTTCCACGTGGGTGGTATTGCATCGGTTTCTAAAACTGAATCAGAAATCACTTCTAAATTTGACGGAATACTTGAATTTGATAATATCAAAGTTACTGAGCAAATCGAAGGTGGAGCAAAAAGTCAGGTAGTATTATCTCGATCTGGTGAAATCAGGGTTATGGATCCTGAAACCAAAAAGGTTTACAACTCATATTTTATTCCTTATGGTTCTACATTGATTGTTCAAGACAAACAAAAGATAGAAAAAGGAGATGTTATATGTAATTGGGATCCATTTAACAACTTGATCATTTCTGAATTTGGTGGAATTGCTAAATTTGAGGATATTGAAGAAGGTGTCACTTACCGTGTGGAAAGAGATGACCAAACAGGATATGCCGAAAAAGTAATCATCGAAGCTAAGAATAAGAAAAAGATTCCAGTAATTAGAATCTTTTCTCCAGGTGGCGATGAACTTAAGACATATAACATTCCATTAGGAGCTTATATTTCTATTGAAGATAATTCAGAGATCGTTCCAGGTCAGAAAATCGTTAAAATACCACGTAACTTGGGTAAAATTCAAGATATTACGGGTGGTCTTCCAAGGGTTACTGAATTATTTGAAGCCAGAAATCCTTCAAATCCAGCAGTAACGGCTGAGATCGACGGTATCGTGACTTATGGTAAAATCAAACGTGGTAATAGAGAGATTTTTGTCGATGACGAGAAGACAGGTCAAAGAAGAAAATACTTGATAGGATTGTCTAAACACTTACTCGTACAAGAAGGAGATTTCGTAAGAGCAGGTATGCAATTGTCAGATGGTGCTGTAGCTCCATTGGATATATTGAATATCAAAGGACCTTTTGCAGTTCAATCTTACTTGGTGAATGGGGTACAAGAAGTTTATCGTTCTCAAGGTATTGCCATCAATGACAAACACATAGAAGTAATCGTGCGTCAAATGATGAGAAGGGTAGAGATCATCGATCCAGGTGATACTACTTTCCTTGAAGGT
>DAOLFJ010000500.1:0-2488 GCA_035326365.1 Saprospiraceae bacterium
AATGAGATGGTATTAGGTAGTCACATGCTCGAAATTTGTCCTTCTATTGCTGAAGATAATATCCAATGCGAAGTTCATCCTTTAGGTATTGGTGGCAAATCAGATCCTGTCCGTTTGGTTTTTAATGCCAAAGCAGGTCCTGCTATCAATGTATCCTTGGTCGATCTTGGTCATAGATTCCGATTAATTATTCAAAAAGTAGAAGGCTTAAAAGTGCACCAAGAATTTCCATTGCTTCCTACTGCTCGAGCTATGTGGAAGCCGTTACCAAATATGGAAATCGGACTAGAAGCTTGGTTACTTGCTGGTGGCGCTCACCATACTGTATATTCACAAAATCTTAGCGCCGAAATGATGGCAGACTTTGGCGAAATGTTGGGTGTAGAGACGATTTTGATTGATGAAAACACGGAAATCCAAAGTCTAAAGCAAACATTAAAAATCAACGAAATCTATTATCGATGAGCCAATTCCAGTCTTTAAAACAAGAATGTTACGACGCTAACATGTTGCTTCCTGAACTCAATTTAGTGCTTTTTACATTCGGTAATGTAAGTTGTGTGGACAGAAATCAGGGTGTGTTTGCTATCAAACCAAGTGGTGTGCCATATAATGATTTGAAGGTGGAAGATATCGTTATTTGTGACTTTGAAGGAAAGGTAATTGAAGGTGATATGCGACCATCTTCAGACACCGTTACGCACGCGCTTTTATATAAAACTTGGGCCGATATTGGCGGTATTGCACATACACACTCTACCTATGCTACCGCTTGGGCGCAATCCTTGATAGATATTCCCATTCTAGGTACGACGCATGCAGATTATCTGACCGTTGATATTCCTTGTGCGCCACCGATGAAAGACGAATATATTCAAGGCAATTACGAACATAATACAGGTTTTCAAATCATTGATTGTTTGCATGAAAAAGGATTGGATTATCGAGATGTGGAAATGATTTTGGTAGGTAGTCATGCACCATTTACATGGGGCAAAAATGCAGTAAAAGCCGTACATAATAGTGCCGTACTAGAACAATGTGCACAAATGGCATACATCTCTACTCAGATTAATCCAAATGTGCCACGACTCAAAGATGCATTGATCCGAAAACATTTCGAGCGCAAACATGGACCTGAGTCTTATTACGGACAAACATAAAGTCAAAATCTAAATTAATATCACCTTTAAAATCAAAACCACATGCAACTTTTAGACACTTATGATTGGATAGCAATAGGCATTTATTTCGCTATTTTATTCGGTTTGGCTATTTGGGTCATCCTACAAAAAACAGAAAATACGGAAGATTACTTCCTTGCCGGTAGGAATATTGGTTGGTTTGTGGTCGGTGCATCCATTTTTGCTTCTAATATAGGTTCTGAACATGTGGTAGGTCTAGCAGGAACGGGAGCGGCTGGAAAATTTCCATTAATCATTTATGAGTTGCATGCTTGGTTGGTCTTGATGATGGGTTGGGTCTTTCTGCCTTTTTATGCGCGAAGCGGTGTATTTACCATGCCCGAATTTTTGGAAAAAAGATTTGATGCCCGTTCAAGAAGATTTTTATCCATCATTTCTTTGATAGCCTACATCATTACCAAAGTGTCTGTTACCATTTATGCAGGTGGCATCGTCGTCGCCTCGCTTTTGGGTATCGAGTTTTGGACAGGTGCCTTGGCTACCGTTATTTTAACAGGACTATATACTGTGCTTGGTGGAATGCGTGCCGTAGTCTATACAGAAGCTTTACAAGCAGTGGTTTTAGTAGTTGGTGCAGCAACGTTGACAGTTATGGGATTGGACGCGGTAGGTGGTTGGGAAAGTATGAGAACAGAGTTGACACCTCAATTTTTCAACATGTGGCGATCAGCTTCTGATCCTGAATTTCCTTGGCCTTCCCTATTTATTACGAGTACGGTAGTAGGCATTTGGTATTGGTGTACCGATCAATACATTGTTCAAAGGGCATTGGCTGCCAAAGATCTTAAAGATGGTCGTCGTGGTACAATATTCGGTGCTTTGCTGAAATTAATGCCTGTGTTTTTATTCCTAATACCTGGTGTTATCGCATTGGTTTTGAAGCAACGTGGAGAACTACAATGGGAAAAATCTGACGAAGCTTTTGCTACTTTGATGACAGCCATTTTACCCAGTGGCATGCGTGGATTGGTAGCTGCAGGATTATTGGCAGCTTTGATGAGTTCATTGGCATCGGTTTTTAATTCTTGCTCAACACTTTTTACCATTGATATTTACAAGAAAAAATATCCCAATACACCAGAAAAAAAATTAGTCAATATAGGAAGAATAGCTACTTTGGTGGTGGTTTTAGCAGGTATTATTTGGATACCAATTATGGCAAATATTTCAGGAGTGCTGTATGAATATTTACAATCTGTCCAAGCATACATTGCGCCGCCTATTACTGTAGTATTTTTACTTGGTATTTTCCTTCCTAGGATTAACAGCAATGGCGCCTATGC
>DAOLFJ010000501.1:0-2487 GCA_035326365.1 Saprospiraceae bacterium
AGAAAAAAGTGGTACATATACAAATGGTGAACGAAGGATACAAAAAGTGCAAAAAGTTGTCGAGCCGCTACCTGGAACGAAAGCAGATGGTCAGATTATTTCTGACATTATGAATGTCATGGGATATAGCCAATCTACTTACGATCCTGATTTGTTGCTTCAAGAAATCTCACAGATAGTGCCATTCTTTGCAGGTGTCACTTGGGAAAACCTTGGTCATAATGGTAAACAATGGCCAGTAAAAGAAGATGGTACTGACACAAAAATCCTTCACACAGAGACATTCAAACATGGCAAAGGAAAGTTCCATTTTTTTGATTGGGAAGAAAGTGGCGAATTGCAAAAACATAGTAAAGAATATCCATACATCATCACTACCAATCGAGAACTCGAACATTATAATGCTGGTACCATGACTCGTCGGACTCGTAATGTCCAAATCCTCACCGAAGACGTCATTCTCATCAACCCTAAGGATGCTGAAACACATTTTATACAAGAAGGAGATATGGTCTGTGTAGAGTCTCCAAGAGGAAAAGTGGATATCAAAGCAAAAATCACTGATCAGGTAAAACCAGGTGTTCTAAGTAGTACCTTCCACTTCCCAGAAGTAATGCTAAATAATATCACATCTGATGAGCATGATAGTGAAGCTATGTGCCCAGAATACAAAGTAGTAGCCGTAAATATTAGAAAAAGTAAGGGGAAATATAAGGAGTTGGTGGAATCAAAGTTATAATCATTTACACATCAAAAGTTATCAATCTATGATCAATGATCGCTGATGAAAACCCAAAGTGACTCTTTATCCATTCAATAGTTTCTGCACGGTATATAAAAACATGGGTTGGATCATTCTTATAATACCATGAATCGAAATTGATGTCATCTTGGTATAAATAAGTCATACAGTATAGTTTTCCATATGGGTTTAATAAATTTTTCAGAAGCAAAAACTCAGTATCTGGATGATAGAAATGCTCCATAACTTCACAACAAGCAATGTAATCGTATTTCGTATCTAAAACTGAAGGATGATTGTGATAAAAAGGATCATACATGGCTACATTAAAATCGTGATCTCGAAGCACTTTTGTAACAACAGGTCCAGGTCCAGCGCCAAAATCTAAACCTTGGTGAGAAGTATTAAAATCACGTATAATAGCTGAAGTAATAGGAGAAACAAAGTTTTGATACTTCGAATCATAGACATCGTTTTGGTGAACATTATATCTATTCAATTCATCAGCTGCTGTCAATCTTTGATCTTTGTCCATAAATATTCCAGAACATTGCTGACACTGATAAAATGACTTGATTTTCTGATAAAACAGTTTTGTTTCTTCTGAATGGCAAAGTGGACAAATTTGCCTAAATTCTGTATTCATCAACATATAATTTTAGAATGACCGATACGTAACAAATACGGCATTACTTTTATTAAAAAAAGAACTTTTACTGAGATACCTTTTTTATATTACAAGTAAAACATTATAACAACCATATTGTTAACTACAATCATTCATTAATATAAAAAATCAAAATCAATATGAGTTTAGAATTAGGATCTGTTGCACCATCTTTTACATTAAAGTCTAGCGATAAAGCTGATGTTTCACTTAGTGATTATGCAGGGCAAAATGTCGTTGTACTTTTTTTCCCATTAGCATTTACGGGAGTTTGTACGACAGAATTATGTTCTATTAGAGATAATAAAGCGGATTATGACTCTTTAAATGCTGAAGTTTTGGCTATTTCTGTAGATTCATTATTTACCTTAGACAAGTTTAAATCTGAACAAGGTTATAATTTCCCACTTTTGTCAGATTGGAATAAAGATGTATCTGCTAGTTATGGGGCTCTTTATGATGAATTTGTATTGGGTATGAAAGGTGTTTCTAAGCGTTCTGCTTTCGTTGTGGATAAAGAAGGAAAAATAAGATATGCAGAAGTTTTGGAAAATGCCGGAGAACTTCCTAATTTTGCAGCCATAAATGAAACTTTAAAGCAGCTTCAGTAGTTTTTAGTATTAGTTTAATTCAAGACAATATGGCATCCATTAATTCAGGCGTACAATTTGACGAATTCGAAGACGTTCTTGTAGAAGATGATATTTCTACAGGTGAGCGTTCTCAAATAATCGTTTATAATGATGATTACAATACTTTTGATTGGGTCATTCAGTGTTTTATGGAAGTTTGTAGTCATAGCCACGAACAAGCAGAGCAATTGTCTATACTAGTACACTTCAAAGGAAAAGCATCTGTCAAAACAGGTACGATGTCAGTCCTCAAACCTATGAAAGATGCTCTTGTAGAACGTGGGTTATCAGCTGTAATAGAGACATTGGTAGAAGATTAATTTTAAATCAAAATATACTAATTGAAAAAGGTGGTTTGCGGATGTTGACCACCTTTTTTTATGAATGAGACCTAAGAGTATGTTTAAATTTTTATTGCCTTATAATCAATATCTTATGAACCTGAC
>DAOLFJ010000125.1:0-4078 GCA_035326365.1 Saprospiraceae bacterium
AAATGCAAATATAGGATAATATAGGAATGATTGATTTAATAACCAATATTATTTCTTCAATTGCCTACATTTTAATTGACTTTCGATTTTCGCCTTTCATCTGCTATCATAGTTTAAATGACGCTTACTGATAAACAAAGCTACATCTCCATTATTTTAGATCGTTTCCCTGCACCAAATCGCAAAGGTAAGTACCTTAAAACTTACTGTCAATATAACTTTTGTTATATTCGATTTGGGTTTAGTCCATTTTCAAAATATACTTATATTCATTCAACTATATGAAGTTCAAGGCTTTACTATTTTTATTAAATTCTAACAATATACGAAAATTTGTTAATGACATTAGTTATTAAACGCTTGTTCTACTTTTGTTAATGGATGTTTTCTACCAATTATACACAAATATAAAAGCTAATCCAATACATTGGTAATATTTTTGATTATGAATGCATAAAAGATCAAAGTATATCAAAATTACTTGATCAATCTTCTATTTTAACTTTAAATGTTCCACAAGTTATTGCCATGCTAGGTGGTATATCTATAGGAAAACCAACACTTCTCTTAGTAAAGGCTACTTGAAATCTGCCTGCTATTTCAGTAGTGTCTTCATTTACATAATCTATTATCATATAATCTTCTTTTGTACCTCCTCCCGAATGCAAGTCAAAAGATCCAAGTAATTGGTCATCTTCAGAATACGAAAAAAATATATCACTATTGTTTTCCCCATTCAAAAATGGTACTGACCCGTTAAAATATAGAGTATCACTAGAAATTTTATTTTTTCTTAATCTAATATTTACAGCCCCATACTGATTTTGTTCACTATTAATTATTATAAAAGATATTCTACCTTTTTCCACATTTCCAACAGTGCGTAAAGAATTGAAACATTCTCCATTTACAAGACAAGTAGCATGAAACTCATTATGTTTGCATTGGTCATTACAAACCAAATTACTTCTTTCAATATCATCACAGTCTTTACTGCAACTTCCAATTATAATTACCAATAACATCAATTTAACCAAGTCTTTCATTTTATTATTTGTATTGGTTTAGTAATATTTACTTCGTCCGTTAGTAAATGTAATAAATAAAAGTTAGAAGGAATGTTAGCAAGGTCAATCGTAAAATAGTAACCATTTCTATTAACAAAATTGGAGACATCAATTTTCTGTCCATCTAATGTAACTAAACAAGCTTTAAGTGCTCCTTTTGCAAATCTTAATGGTATAATCACTTCTTCACTTGCAGGATTAGGGTATATATTAAAGTTTAATTTACCATTTTCTGATTGACGAAGTTCTATAACTTCTTCTTCTTTAAAATTTTGAGCTGACCAATTTTTTAGTGATACTAAGGAAAGATTAGTTTCTCCAGATGATAGGCATGTAGTTTCTACCCTAAGGAATACAGTAGGGACATTATTTGGAACTATTGCTCCATCAAGTGTAGCTGTTGGATCTTCTGATAAATCTATATATTGAGCAGGTAGACCTAGTGTAATATCTATGTCCCAATTATAATCTATAACACCAATACATCCATAATTTAATGTATTCCATGTAAAGTTAATATACATATCATTGTACACGTATGTTGGCCCGTTTATAAAAGAATAGAAGTTTTGAACCGTTGGATTTGGCCCATCCCCAATACTTTCACCAAATCCAGCCATAGCACATGCATTTTTACATATCATTTTGGTATTATTATGTTTCTCCGTTCCCGCAGGATCATCATCTACTGTAGGATGATGGTGATCTGGATTAGAAAATAATGGGATACTACCTTCCAATGATAACTGCATTAGGGTAGCATATGATTTATATCCTTCATTAGCATTATTCCAAGCATAAGCATTAGCATATGGATGTCCACTATCTAAATGACCACATCCAAAAAGATGGCCAATTTCATGACCTTCAAGGAGCGGAGAAAAATTTGAGTCATCAAGCTCAATTACACTATACACTTGATCTTCAGATGCACTTAGATTTACATTTGCTAGTCCACCTATTTCGATTGTTTCACCATTTTTAGTGAAAGTCATATCAGTAAGCTGATATAGAATAATTAAATCAGCATCGTATTCATCTCTTAATGATAAGATTTCAGGGTCTTGTGACATATCTCTCAATATGTCTACGGAGTTGATAATTTCATAATTATTTGACGAAAAAGTTTCAATCCCAACTTTCACTACTTCTACTGGGTAGTCATCTTCATTTATTGATTCTGATAGAGCAATTTTCAAGTTTTCTATACCAATATCAGAAATTTGGTCAGCATCAAAGTTACTAGCTTTTGCTTCTGGTGTAAGTAGAAACAATACGGTAATCTCAGCCGCACAATTGGACCTAGGATTAACTTCATCATGATTCGAATTACCTTCATTTCCATTATCAATCGGACCATCATGTACAGGAGCCTGATGAGGAATTCCTGCTGTAGGGTCCTGATAAACAGGCGGCACAAATGGTCCACCACAACCAGGACCATGATGATTATTTATTTTTATTAAAATCTGGTCATCTTCTTCACTTGCATCCAGATCTTCAATAATATATTGAGTTTCTTCATAAAAAATAGTTCCATATGACTTCGACCCTCTCCTAAAAAAAGAGCAATATCCCTTAACTGTTCCGTCATTACTCTTTAAATCACCAGTCCAAATATAGTTATCTCGATCAAATCCATCTATTCTTTTTACATATGCTGAGAGCTCTTCTATTTCTCCGGGTAATCTAAACTTCAATACACCCCTATTTTGAAAATGCCATACGTTGTTCAATCTTATTGGAGTGATTGTGATTGAGGGCCTGTATGATGATCGCTCTAGAAGAATGTTTCTTTTGGGACTACTTATTAAAAAATTAGACATTTCTATTTCTTCTATAAATATCTGACCTATCAAAAAGTTTGACATTAAAAGAAAACATATTGTAATTTGTAGTTTCATTGTATGTGATTTAAATTTGTGTATTATATTTATTTTTAATTACGAAGCTTACAGACAACTTATTTATTTGTAAAAACAATAATAATGCCAAATATCTCATTGATTATACTTAATATTCATTAACGAATGTTTTCCCATCAATTACACACAAATATAAGTGCAAAACCAATACGATGCTAGTTTTTCCAAAAAAGATTCCATAAAAGTAAGGATAAATCATCTCTTCATGATAATATAAACACATGATTGTGCACAGAAATAAACTTTCATATTCAAAAGATAGCTTAAATGCAACATCCAAATAGCCAAGATATGAGTATAAAGGTCTAAAAATGGCCCAAAAAAGACCAAAATATGGGTATCCGCAGCGGAATCGCTTGTCTAACGAAAATAATGGGGTTTCCGAAATGGAGATAGGCAACTTAATTGTAAAATTAGGGTTTCCGCTTCGGAGATAGACATAAAAATCGTAAAATTTGGGTTTCCGCGCTGGATACTATAATTTTATATGTATAATTGGAGTTTCCGAGCAGGACACCCTTGTCACAGTAGCATGATAAGTAGTTCCGTGGCGGACTCTATTTCCAAGGAATATTATTTAGTCTACCCGACTAGATTACCCTTATCTAACATATATGATTTGGCGCTCCAAAATGGAACCTTATAAAATTTGGACATAATAGCAGTATCCTTACCTTCTTCTTATTTGGGCACATACTATCCTAGTGATAGCTATCAGGATACTCTTCATATTTGTGCTTTGGATAGATTTTTTGGTGGTCCAATATGTATTCAATAAGGCTTGACAACAAAAAAGGAGCGTAGCTCTGATATCTTGATAATCCACAGCTTTTAAGATTACAGGGCTACGCCCCTACATGGTTATGTACATTTATTGCTACAAAGATCGCAGGACTACGTCCCTAAACTAATCACATTATGAAATCAAATAAAAAAGTGTGGAGCATAAAAGGAGCGTAGCTCTGACATCTTTGTAGAAAAGAAAAATCGATGTGTTTATTGGGGCGTAGCCCTTGACGTCTTGCATGCTTACGCTTGTATAATATGTTTGGAAATTTATGTTTTATATTTCTGAAGCTAGAAGCT
>DAOLFJ010000125.1:4178-12515 GCA_035326365.1 Saprospiraceae bacterium
CTAGAAGCTTCAGCCACATTATTTTGCAAACAAGTTTGCAAGTCCAATAGGTATTGGATATTTTGTTTGGATGGTGTGGTTGGGGCCAATATTATTGCCTTAAAATGGAATTTAATTCAAGACTTTCAGGCTTGTTTGATTGGTTACTTTTACCGTAGATCAAATCTACGGTTATTAAAATTTAAGCCTATTCAGGCTTAGTAAAATCCACTGATTCAAATCTTACAACGTAGCTTTAAAATACTCAAACTTTTTCAGGCTTAGTAACAACTATTGATTCAAATCTTACAAACTAATGCTTAAAATACACAAACCTTTTCATCCCAATAAAAACATCATTCACATATTGATTATGATAGGCTATCAATCCATTTGCCATAATAAATGATTCGTTTTTTAAGAGATCACCCTTCTCGAGTTTTAATTGTCCTTTGACACCTAAAATGGTTTTAGATTCCTTAGCTTCATCAGACTCATTAACTCGTTTAAGGTTTGTGCCATTGTAATTTTCTTCTTCAGATTTATGCAGCTGTGTAAATGTTCCGGTTGTCCTATCATACCATCTTCTATTTTCTTTGACAAGATGTTCTACCATGTCAGCATTATCTCCATAAGTTGTTTTTGTTTCTATCGTATATCCATCCGAAAATTGAATAAAGGTTTCTTTTGTCTTTTTCTTATCGTTATACTTTATTTTTGAATAAGTCCCTGTCTTCTTGCCACTTTCGTCATAGTCGATGGCTTTGACTTCTCGATTTTTGCTGTCGTACCATATTTTTGTTTTGGACAGAAACTTCCCGTGACACACTGTGATTCTTTCTGTTCTAATTGTGTCGTCTTTATAAAAATAGCTGTAAGCACAGCCGAGTCCTTTCCTTGAATAAATTTCCTTCAAGGTAGTCCTACCCATTTTGTTAAAATATTCTTTGGTAATTAAAAAAGAGTCTGTTGACCCGATTTCTTCAATGACATATGCTTCCACTAATTGTAGATTATTTTGCATAGCCAACGCTGGCGTCATTCGTTCTTGACTGCGGACTATAAAAACAAGATGCAGCAAATTGAAAGTAATCATTATAAGTCTATAATTCATATATTTTTGTTTGAATAACTTAAATCCTTGCCAATACTTTAATGTGACAAAATCCATTTCGATAGCAAATATAGGTTTACTTTCTAATTATTTCAATAAAAATAAAACGGTTTATAACTAATACGGCATAACTTCTACCATCAGCTTTGAAAAAAAAGAAACACAACATCTAACTTTTCAGACGTTGTGTTTCTGTTCCAAACATAAATAGTTTAAAATAACCCTAAAAACTATTCTATTATCTTTGTATTTCCTGATATGATTACTTGACCTGAACCATCAAAAAAGGGCTTTGTATTGCTTTGATTTATCAATTGTAGATCTACATGATACAAGTTTAAGGTTTTACCTGATAAAACATTTATACCGTTGTTGAGCGTCTCAAAGTCAACGCCTATGGTCGGTCTTAGATTACTACTTAGACCAAGAATTGTGACATTTTTGTTGATATTCAAAGTATTAGTCAAGACTGTTTCATTGGTTAATGGTTGGTCATAATAAATACTACCTCCATCTATGATACATTCCAATACACTACGCAAAGTCCCACGTCCTGCATCATCAGAAGAAGTAACAACTGTGCCTTCCACGATGATCGTCACAAAAGTTTGGGCTATACATCCTTCAGAAGATGTCACTGTAACTTGATAATCTGTAGTCTCCACTGGATTTACTGTAATGCTAGATGATGTTTGTCCATTTTCCCACAAATAAGATGAAGGACCTTCTACAGAAATTATAGCTGTAGAACCACTACAAATAATGCCATCATTGGGAATTCCCGATGACTCCATTATACTCGACATTACGGAAAGTCCTTGCGACAATGGGTCCGTATCATCACAGTCAGTACCATTCGGTGACCATCCACTTTCAGGCTGGCTACAAGCATAAATAACTATCGTAGGACTGCCATTGCCATCTCCGTCACCATCCATAAAAAATGGCTGCAACTCAGTAGAATCAGATACAATACAATAAGCAACATCAGACTGATGGTTAAAATATTGAGGATAGGTACAATCCATGGCTTTGAAGGTAAACTTTTGTTCGCCTGTCCATGTCGTATCACGTATCAGAATCTCGACATTTCCATCAAAACCAATCACAGGCTCCAAGGGACTAAAATCCAAAACAAAAGGATCATCTGACGTCCCAATGATGTTGTGTGGTACATAATTAAAATCTGTTGCCTTTGTAAATACTTTCTGCAATATTCCACTAAAAAATCTAACTTCCATTTTTTGAGTCTCGATATTTGAGCCGCCAACAGTCAGAAAATAAAGGGGATTGCCGTTATGAAAAGTTGGAGCACTTACAGCCCTAAGCGTATCATCGACAAAGATTGCAAGTCTATCATTAGGGTGATTAAATGTATGTCTAGGTGTAAACTGACTAGAGATAGTCAGCGTCATATTTGTTTGTGGAAATCCAACAATAGACCAATCAGGCATCGTATCTACATTCCCGAAAGGTAACATCACAGGTTCGTAATCAAAATCCAAACAAGGACCATCGTATTGGTTTTCGTAATCAGGTAGATCGAAATTTACAAACGACCCTCCTAAGGTAGTGCCTTGGTTAAAGATACCGAATAACAACGGTGGCGTATGTGCTTCTACAACTTGGAAAGTGATGGTTTTTTCAGCAAATTTCTGATTTACAGACACTTCTGTTGCCCTCACTATCAGATTTGTGGTACCAAAATATCCTTGTGCAGGTGTCACGATTAAGCTACTTCCACTGAGTACGACGGCCAGATTTGCATTAGGTGTAAATGTCCAAGCCACTTGATTGGTATCAGGCTGAATTAAATATTCTGAAAGATGTAAAGTATCAAAAGTTGATTCTTGAAGACCAATCATCGATGGAATATCTAAAAGCGAAATAGGTGCATCATAGGCTGTATATCCATCTGCTATGTATGGTGACTCTATGCTCCCTGTCTGACCTTGCACTTCGAAGGTGATCGAATTAATAGCGTCATAAACGATATCAGAATTATGGTGATAAATCTTGATATCCATTTCTTCGACAGCTACATTGGCGTAAAAAGTCACAAAATGCACATAGTTTCCACCTCCGATGTGTACAGCAGTACCAAGACCTCTCAATTGAGAACCTACGAAAAAAGCTATTTTATCGCTAGCGTGATTAGAACGTATATCGTCTATATGCACTGCGCAGATTGCTGTAGCACTGTAACTGAAGTCACTCGCTTTGGGTTTTACCCAAGTCGGCGCTTGACCCTGTATTTGACTACAAGAAAAAAATAATACGCCCAAGATAAAGGCACATTTATTAATAATATTTGACATCATAGGTATTAAAATTTAATGGCATCTGAAAAATGCCTTCAGCTCCATTAATATGGAAACTGAAGGCAATAAATCAAACTATTCTCAAACAAAAAGGCTATCTCTGTAACTCTGCAAATCGATTGTAACTTCCTTTATTGGTTTTTAAAGTTACAATGTATAAACCGTTTGGAAGACCCGATTCTGGTCTCCATTCAACAACATTCCGACCTTGCTGAGCCTTTTGATTAAACTTCTTCAAAGGTGTACCTACTAAGTCTGTAATTATGATTTCTACATCTTCATCTATATTACATGTGAAGTTTATATAAATATAATTACTTGATGGGTTTGGATATACTAACATGTGGTCATCCTTCATAAGGTCACCATCCTCTGTAGCTACCGCTGACTCTATCATGAGTTCTACCGGATTTTCTATCTTACCCCAAACAGAATTTATTGTAAATCCTCTACTATTAATGATAGGATACTCCATTGCTTCTTGGCTATTGTAATACTTAAATGTCACTAATTCTCCTTCTTTATTGGCATACATGGTCATAAACAACATGTAACTATCTAATGCCGCAACATAAATCGCCTTCCCAACACCACGCACTTCATTGCCTACAAATGCTGCTACTTCGTCTCCATCTTTAAGTAGATTACTCGTATTTTGGTTGACTACAATAGCGATGGCATTCATACTGAATTCAAAATTTTGTGGTATCACACTCCAATGGCTAGTTGTCTCAGTTGGTGATACATTTACATCTATATCTGTCAGCCTGTTTTCTGCATACCCTACTGGTCTTCTATTTTTGCCAGCTGTCTCACCTTCAGAAAAATTGGACTCTTCTGATATTGGTGGATAAACAAGTGTATCTGCATTTGCAAGTTTTAATAGATAGCCATTCGGTGTACTCAGGAAGTTAAGATTACCTACCCAACCAACGCCAGCTACATATTGAGCAAAACTAATCTGACTTTTTATGATATCTCCATTGACAGGGCTGAGTGATTGTAATGCTTCCGTCACTGGCAAACCATACTGAGGCAAGTACCCTATCCAATTCCAACCTGATACCAAAGGTATTGGTGTGGTTTGGTCCACAGGTGCACCTATCAATTGTATAGAATCAAATGCCAATGAATTATATTGATACATCGTCAAATGTGAAAGTTCTGCCAAATCACCCAACCACGCACCTGCGCCAATGGAGTAAGTACTGAACTCTGTCTGACTTTTTATCAACCCACCACCAGGATTTGTTAATAATGACAATGCACTATTGGTACTAGGATCGGTCAGATTAATATTGTACGATATCCAGTTCCATCCTGGATGGATATTAATCTTACGCAGTACCTTATTGTCTGTATAAATCACTTGTGGATCTAAAGGAGACCCTATCAGACCGTCTGCTACATATGGGAAAGTCTCAATTGTAGAAGCATAAAGTAAACATTCTGACGCATCCCAAATTTGGAAAGTAATGGTTTCACCCGTAGGAATATTGCTATATACGGTCAAGAAGACCAAATGTTTATCAATAGATCTACTATATTGCACACTTCCAAAACCACGTAGTTGTCCATCTACAAATGCGCCCACTCTATCTAACTTGTCCGTTGAAAGCAAACCTTCTATATTGAGTTGTAAGGTAAGATTCATGGAGAAGCTATATTGCGATGGATCAATATTCCATTCAGGTAGTGGACAAGCCACTCTTAAATTAACTTTTATTGGTTCTTCTCCATCTATTGTACTCATTTGGACTGTCGATGCATAAGCACCAGTCACAAGATCAGCTGGGAAGACAAAATTTACAGGCAATATCTGACCAGGATCTAGTGCGCCCGCAACTGGGAAAACTTGCATCCAATCAGGATAATTTTCGATTAGGAAGCTAGTACGTTGTCCACTTTGATTTCTGATTTCTCTACGTACCATGAGTTCATTCCCTTCGAGTACGACTTCATCTATATCACCACCATGCCAATAAAGATTAGATCGATTGACATAAAATTCCCACACAACTTGCTCTGCTGCATTTCCGTACAAATCTTCGATGCCAGTAGCTGTCACCCTTAGCGTGTGATTTTCTATAAACTGGTTCTGAATACGTGGTATGATGACAATTTTATCATCTTTGCAAATGAAGTCCGCATCTATCAGTACGCCTCCGATAGTCATATCTTGCAAAGCCATACTATTAAAATTGATATTGGTACCAATACCATCAGCTGGAAAGATTCTATTGCAATTAATTCTCTTGGAGAATGTAATAGATATCTCATCACCAGGGTTTAACAACCCATCTGAAGGTTGTGGAAGTCCAAACACTTTAGGTGGTTTGGTCTCTTTACGCCCTTTGATGACAGCAGATGTACCTGGTGCCAAAGACACATCATTACAGAAGGATATAGCTCTAATTTCATATGGTCCATCTGCCAATTCCGCCATATCCCAAGTCACTATTTTGAATAGTGGATTGTTTGCAAACTCAGATTTAGGTAAGGTAACAATATTTATCCAAGACCCATCTCCACCTGTCACTCTATATTGTACTTTGATCTCCTTAAGATCTGGATCATCATAGATGTATTCGTTGAGCGTAATAAACATATTGTCTCCTCCTGCCGGTGTCATCACCCAATCTTGCATAGGCGCGCTAATACTTATCGGAGTACATGGCTCAATAAACTGAACATTCAGGCTAAACTCTTTATAAAATTTATTAAGGTCACTTGTTTTGTATGGTCCTTGTGTAGGACTATTAGGGCTTGAATAAACACCCGATAAGTCATAACCCAATCCTAATGCATGATTCCACTGACACTCTGATGCCATATAAATACCTAAACCTTCAAAAGTATAATTATTATTTACCCTTGTGATATCTAGGTTAAGTATCTGTGTCTCACCTGGTTGGAGTTGGATACTTAATTCATCAAAATCAGAACCATTTATAGCATAATTTGCACCATTTTGATTTGTACCGGATACTTTACCAATTTTATATACGAGCGGATCATTGCCAGTTTGCCCATTATTAGATAGAGATAACTTAAATGACGCAGGTTCATTTTCTGGTACATTGATCGCGGTCAGTCTATCGATACTGAAGCCAACTTCTTCCCTATTTAATGTACCAGGCTCCCAAGGACACATGGTCTCACCAGCTTTAAGCTTAAATACGGGTGTTCCAAAGACTGCATCATCTAGAATATCGATGGTATAATTATCATTAGGATCATCGTCAGCAAGTGTAAAGTTTACAGATGTGGTATTATTAGTACTTCCCCCGTTTGAAGCGGATTCACTACCACCAACTTCAAAACCTAAGGTCACCTTTGAACCAGCACCAAATATCTCAAATCCAAGCGTGGTACTCATTGCAGCAGTCCATGTGATATCCGTTGTAAAGTTATATGAATTAGTTGTCGAACTTGATACTGTTTTAGAATATACATTTAGCGCATCAAACGTGATATTTTCTACAAATTTTGCTGAATTTTTTAGTGATTGATTATAATCTAGAATTTTTTTCCAAGCATTAACACTAGCTGTATCGCCCAATAATTGCAATGAAGGAATCACATCTGTTAAAATCTGCCACTCACTATATATGTATCTAGTACCGAAACCAGAAGGTGCAACTTTAACGCCTGTAGAAAGTCCAAATGAACACATATCTGGGTCAAATTTTAAGATATCTGTTGCGCTGAACTCAAAGTTTACAGCGGCTCCTACATACAAGTCTGCAAGCGGCCCTACTATTGCATCACCCGATGAAGTAGAAAACGACTCTTCTGTAGTCAAACAAACTTCACCTGCGCGCTCTGATGTAGTAGATGCCCCAAATGTACCCGAAACAGTAGCTGTAGCCACTTGTTCTGCCTCTGTAATCACTCCGCCTACAGGACTTCCTGCATAAGTGATAACTTTAGAACCCAAATCAACCTCTAAAGACGCATTATCTGTGACGCTCGTCAAAGATGCGTTGCTCCAAGTCGTACAAGTAGTCACACCCTTTGCTAAGGTAGCTGATGAAGCATCACCTGGAGGATCTCTCAAGATTATTTGCGGCATGACAGGAGATGCAGTGGTAAATGTGGACTCTCTCGAGCGCTCACCCAATACAATCACCCTTTCTATCTCAGTAGCTTGGGCACCGTTTACCTCAGCTGTCACTTGTACAAACTTGGTATAAGGCGCATTAATATTAGGCAAACCTGCCCACATCTTAAGTACATATGTCGAACTATCTGATACAGCTGAATATTGTGCTTGATCTCCTATGTCATTGTTAATGATCAAGTTAAACGAATCAAGATAACATTTTTCACCAAAATAATCTTCAAATACCCTTACGTTTCTAGTGTAAAGCTTATATCCATTGGTAGGTACAGACTGATCTATCATTTTCTGCCCCGAGCCTTCACATCCATTTTCGTCGAATGGTTGGATATAAACATTTGGTGGTGCAATATATATAAAATCAATGGTATCTTTTGCTACAGTACGCATATCTAAGACTTCTCCTGCTTTATTAGCAAAATAAGTAGCTATGGCACTTACAGAATGCTCTGTCACAGAAAATGTCAAAGGAATGGGAGGTAAATTTTTAAAGGTAAACTTACCATTAGACATACCTTCTTGTGTGTCAAAAGTAATCACCTGCTCGTAACAACCATTCTGAGATCTAGCCTTAACCCTAGCGATCGATCCCTCAGGTATTACGGAGAATTTGCAATTTCCACCAGCAAGTTGTCCCGAAACTTCTCTTTTTGTTTGATTGGCAAATAAGATATTTGCAATAGGTCTATTTAAATTTCTCACTCTAAAAAAACCTGGAGAAAAAATATGATCTTCATACTTCGGTGTCAAAATCACAGAAGAACCTGGCTCAAAGTCAGCTACAAATTTACCATCTAAGT